>DATEGR010000219.1:0-4307 GCA_035279985.1 Verrucomicrobiia bacterium | reverse complement strand
AGCGCCATCACGGAATACAATTACCAGGGCCGGTATCGCGGCGTGTTTCCCATCAAGGTCAACCAACTGCGCGAGGTCGTGGAGGAAATTCTCGACGCCGGTAAATCATACGAATTCGGCCTCGAAGTCGGCAGCAAGCCGGAATTGTTCGCCGGGCTGGCACTGCAAAATCAGATGGGTTGCCTGATCGTCTGCAACGGTTACAAGGACGCGGAATTCGTCAAAATGGCCATGCTCGGCATCAAACTGGGCAAGACGGTCATCATGGTCGTCGAAAAACTGGAGGAATTGCGGCAGATTATTTCCGTTTCCAAACAGCTCGGCGTCGAACCGCTCATCGGCATTCGGGCTCGGCTGTTGAGCAAAGGCGCCGGGCGCTGGGCGGAAAGCGGCGGCGAAAACGCGAAGTTCGGCCTGAGTACGGCGGAAATCCTGGAAGCGGCGGACATGCTGAAGGCCGAAAACCTCGCCCACTGTTTCAAGTTGCTGCACTTCCATATCGGTTCGCAGGTGCCGGACATTTTGACGGTGAAAAAGGCCGTGCAGGAAGCGGCGCGCTTTTACGCCAAACTGCACAAGATGGGTTTCCCGATTTCGTATCTGGATGTCGGCGGTGGTTTGGGGGTGGATTACGACGGCAGCCGTTCGGCATTCGATAGCTCGACGAATTACTCGCTGCAGGAATACACCAATGACGTGGTCTTCTACATCGCCGACGTGTGCAACGCGGAAAATGTGCCGCACCCGGACATCATCAGCGAAAGCGGACGCGCCATCGTCGCGCATCACAGCGTTTTGATTGTCGAGGTGTTCGGCGCGATTGAAAAAATCCGGCCTGGCGAATTTTTGAAATACGGCAACCACGAACACGCGCTCGTGCAGGAGTTGCTCGAAATCAAACAAAGCCTGCCGAAGCTCAACACGCTGGAGGCTTACCACGACGCGCTCGAACGCCGCGATGACGCGCAGCACATGTTCACGCTCGGCGTGCTGGACCTGCCCGACAAGGCAAAGATTGAAGACCTTTACTGGCAAATCAGCCGTGCCGTCGTCGAGCATTACAAGGGCCAGCCCTACGCGCCGGAGGAAATCCGCCTGCTGGAAGACAGCCTCGGCGACCAATATCTCTGCAATTTTTCCGTCTTCCAATCGCTGCTGGATCACTGGGCGCTGGACCAGCTTTTCCCCATCATGCCCATCACCCGGTTGAACGAGCGCCCCACGCGGGAAGGTACGCTCGTGGACATCACGTGCGATTCCGACGGGCAGGTCAACAAGTTCATTGATTTCCGCGATGTGCGCGACACCCTGCCGCTGCATCAGCTCAACAGCAACGGCAACGGCCTGCCGGAACCCTATTACATCGGATTTTTCCTCATGGGCGCGTACCAGGACATCATGGGCGACCTGCACAACCTGTTTGGCCGCGTCAACGAGGTTCATGTTTTTCTCGAACCCGACGAGCCGACCGGCTATTACATCGAGGAAATCATCGAAGGCAACACCATCATCCAATCCCTCGCGGCGGTGCAATATGACGAAAACGAACTGAAACGCCAGATGAAGGCGCAGATGGATGAAGCCATCAAATCCGACCGTATGAAGCCGTCCGAGGCCATGCGGCTGCTCGATGACTATGAACGCGGCTTGAAGGCTTATACCTACCTTTCGTTTTGACTGAAACTCACAATCCAGAAGCAGAAACCCGAAACCAGGCTGACCTGCTCCGCTCTCTGGGGCATCTCGCCCGCGGTTTGTCCGCCTTGTTCTGGGGATTGCCTGCATCGCTGGTCATTTGCGTTGAGACCGGCCGGACCGGTTGGCTGAAATCGTTCGGCTTCATTCCCGCGCTCGCTGCCACCGGCCTGTTGATTTTCGGGCTCTGGCAAATGGGCGATTTCCAAAGGCAGGAACGTCCCTGGCGCAACGCGTTGGATCGGGCAAAGCTTCTCGGACTCGTCAACTTCGGCCTTTGCCCGTTTCTTTACTGGCATAACCGCATGCCGCGGGAATCCTTTTTCAGCGCTGCCATTCTTGTACTGGTCCTGTCGGCCGTGCTTTTTCTGTTCAACTTGAACGTCGTCCTCAAACAACTCGGTGCGATGCTGCCAGACGAAACCCTCCGGCACGAAACCGGCCTGTTCACTGCGCTCAATCGCTGGCTGTTGGCCTTGCTTTTCCTGCTCAGCCTCGCGTATGTGGTTTTGCTCCACGTCTCGCAACCCCGAATGCTTTCGGGGCTGGAATTCGGTGTCCTGGTCATCTGGCTCAATCGCCTCGGTTTATGGCTGTTGACCTTCCTGGCCTTGTTGCCGTTGGCCATGACCATGGCGTTGATCTGGAAAACCAAGGAGACCATCCTCGACAGCGTCTTTGCTGTAAAGTGAGTGAAATTTATGATTGGTGATTTACGATCTATGATTTGTCGCTGTGGTTTCAAATCAGTCGGGCAATCATCAATCATAAATCGTAAATCATAAATGAAAACCGCTTTGTCCGGCATGGGGCGCCGCACCGCGCCACCTCCCATTTCATGGCTGATGCAGGCCGCCTTGTCGCGGCCCGCATTGATTTCGCTCGCGGCCGGCTTCACCGACAACACCACCTTGCCCGTTGATATTTCGCGCAAAGTGCTCGACCGCGTTCTGCGCTCGCCTGAAACCGGCCGGCCGGCCCTGCAATATGGCATCACCGCCGGTGAAACCAATCTCCGCCAGTGCACCGCACGTCATTTGCAAAAATTGGATCAATCCTCCTCGTCGTCCTCGTCCGTCGAACGAAAATCGAGGACGAGAAGGAAGAACGAGGACGAGGACGATAAAATCCATTCCCCCTCCCGCGTGATGATCACCGGCGGCTCGCAGCAATTGCTTTACATGACCCTCGAGGCGCTCTGCGATGAAGGTGATATCGTCATTGTCGAAGATCCGACGTATTTCGTATTCCTGAGCATCCTGCAAAGCCGCGGCCTCCGCGCGCGCGGTGTCCGGCTCGAACGCGACGGCCTCGACCCCGCCCACCTCCAGGCTGTTTTGCAGCGGCTGAAAAAGTCCGGCGAACTCCACCGCCTTAAGGCGCTTTATCTCATCAGCTACTTTCACAACCCGACCGGCGTCACCACCAGCTTCGAGAAAAAGCAGGGCATGGTGAAATTGCTGAAACATTTCGAGGGCGCAGCGGGCCATCCGATTTATCTGCTGGAAGACGCCGCGTATCGCGAATTGCGATTCAAAGGACCTGACATCAAATCCGCGCTCATGGCGCCCGGCGCGATGCATCGCGTGATTTACACCGGCACTTACAGCAAGCCTTATGCGCCGGGCGCGCGCGTCGGCTTCGGGATTCTGCCCGAACCGCTCTTCACGGCGGTTCAGCGCATCAAAGGCAACCATGATTTCGGCACGGCGAACCTCCTGCAACAGCTTCTGGCCGGCGCGCTCGCAACCGGCCTTTACGACCAACACGTGGCAAAAATTGAAAAGCGCTACGGCCAAAAGGCGCAGATAATGAAGCAGGCGCTCGCCAGGCATTTCCCGTCGAACGTGGAGATCTGGGAATCCGGCGGTGGACTGTATTTCTGGGCGCGCCTGCCCGGGAATGTTCCCACCGGCGTGAAATCAAAGGTGTTCCGGACCGCGTTGAAAAATGACGTGCTCTATGTGCCCGGCGAACTTTGTTACGCCGACGACCCGGCACGCAATAAACCGGACCACGAAATGCGCATCAGCTTCGGCAGCGCCAGCGAGGAAAATATCCGCGAAGGTATTAAGCGGCTGGGCAAAGTGTTGAAGAAGTTTGTTTAAGCGGGGCCGCACGGAGCAAGTGAAGAAATTATTACTTTCTTAAACTATTCAAAAATTCGACATCCTTAACTGGAAAATGGAATTTGTTGGAGTTAAGCGGCATTGAAATGCTTGGCGCAGCAATTAGTTTGTTGCGCCAAATAATTAGCATCCGCTTTCCAAAATTATTTTCGGTGAGTTTACCCAACTTTGGCACGTCTTTATCTCCGATAATTAACATAAGAGAATTATTGGTTGCACTCTCATCGCCGCTTTCAACATAAACCTGCGCTTTGAAAACTATAGCTGGAGAAATTTTTAGGCTGCTCACATCTACGCTTCCCGGCGAATCTAAAGTTTTTAGCAAATTCGTGTAATCGTCAGTTTGGATTAAAAGCTCAAAAGTTTCTTCACCAAGTGAAGCTTGTATTTGGGAACCTTGAAACATTGGGTAAGATTCGGTCATTATTGGAGACCATCTTAAAACCCGCCCATCTCTCAAAGTCACGCCAAACCCGTCCAAAT
>DATEGR010000218.1:0-7750 GCA_035279985.1 Verrucomicrobiia bacterium | reverse complement strand
GCCAAACTGCCGCTCCCGGCATTCGCCTCCTGGTGCTCGACGCTCAATCGCTTTTGCGCGTAACGGCCGTAAAAAATCAATGCGAGCAGACCGAAACACCCGCTTAACACATCCTTTCGCTCCGCCACCCAGGCGACCGATTCCACATGGAGCGGGTGCCACCCGAATAATGCCGCCACCAGCGCGCTCCGCCAGAACGCACCCGTCAGACCGCGCAGGAGCAGGAAGACCAGGACGGTGTTGAGCGCGTGCAGCCACACGCTGGTCAGGTGGTGCCCCCACGGTTTCAAACCAAAAAGCTGGCAGTCCAGCATGTGGGACAACATCGTCAACGGATGCCAGTTTTCACTCACCGGATGGACGAATGCCCATTTCAGATTTTCCAGGGTCAATCCGCGTTGGACGTGAAGATTCGCGGTGACGTAGACATTATCATCGTAGTTGATGAAGTCGTGGCGCGTCGCCGGCCAGTAAAGGGCCAGGGTCACCAATCCCAGCAAGGCCGCCATCAGCCACACCGCACGACGCGACTGGCTCGGGATCGGAGGCACTGCCTTCGTCGGGGCGGGTTTGGATTGGGTCGCGGATCCACGCATACTTGGTTGAAGCCACCACGGGGGCAAGCCCGTTTCTTGCATCAGGTTGCCGGCACGAATCGTTGCAGCCCGAGGGTCGCCGCGAACAGGATTAAAAATACCGCGTGCAACGCGAAGGGACATGCCGGCGCCACCGCCAGCCAATCCACCAGAACGATTCCCGCCAGCAGGCCGGAAACGATTCGTCCCACGTTCACTCCACCTCCCTGAAAAATTGGCCATGCACAACGTGCGATCCAAAGCACCAGGACGAGCGACAGCCAGAGGGCCGGAACGCGGTTCTCTCCGGCATCCATCAACAGGGCCAGCAAAACCGGTGCGGCCAACAGGGAGAGTGGCCAATAGGGAACCCGCCCGCGCGAACTTTCCAGTTGCGCGATGTGGCTCAAGCCGGCGACATAGAACGCCAGCACCACGCCGCCCCAGATCGGCCAGCCGTTCACACCCCAACTGGCACAGGAACCGGCCACGACATAAATCCAGAAGCGGCAGGCGCCCATCAACCACGGTGAGGCGGTGATGACTTTATGTGTGGCGTCGTAAAGAACGATACACAGCAGCAACACGAGCGCCAGCGCGCCCGTCATTTTTCCGATGGTCATCAGGCTCACTGCGCCCAGGACCAGCCAGGCCAGGCCCCAGCCCCAGACCGCCGACAGTGAAATCGCGCCGGAGGGAATCGGACGTTCCGGACGGTGCTGGCGGTCAAAGTCCACGTCGAACGCATCGTTCAGAAACATGCCGCCGAGGTAAAGCGCGGTGACGCCGGAGAACAACCAGGGCAGATTGGCATAATTTTCTCCGCCACCGAGCAGCCAGCCGACCAGGCAATTCGACCAGACCGTCGGCAGGTTCGACACCCGCCCCAAAATCAACAGCGTCCGGATTTGCTGCAAAAACCCCCGGTTCATTGTGCAGAGCAAATCAGAAAACTCACCGGTTGGCCAGTCCGCGTTCGGCCAGTTTTGGCAGCAGCCAATCGTATTCCGCCGCGAGTTGTTCGACCACGCTGCGGCTTTTCAGTTCCGGCGGCAACACCTCCCAGGTGTAGGTCTCCATTTCCAGATGCGAGCAGAGGGCCGGACTGTCCGCGAGCAGATCCAGCACCGCGAGCAAATGGTCGCTGGTGGTTTCAAACAGGGGTCCGATGGGGGTGTGCAACGGAACGTGGAAATGGATGCGCCATTCAGGCAAAACTCCGTCCGGGGTCTGCCGTCGGGCGTCGGGGTCGACCAGCGCGTCGGGCAGGTCATAATAAATGCTCCGGTTGCCGACCGGGTCGCGCACGACGACCTGATGCAGGTAGATATCGTTGGCAAACGTCTTGAGCGCCTCGCGCGTTTCGACGGTGGGATGGACCTTGAGCGCGGAACTCAGGTGGATTTTGCTGATTTTGATGCCGTGCTGATAAAGGCACAGCAGGGCGTTTTGGGGCTCCTCATAATTCATGGCAAAGTGACAGGTGTCGTAATTTACCCCGAGATGTTCCGCCAGGCGGGGATCGCGCGGGTGTTCGAGGCGCAGCCGGTCAAACAGGCGGATGGTCTCGCCGCTGCTTTCCAGGAGGCAAAGCGGTTCGGGTTCGAGACCGAGATGCAATTTTCTGCCCGTTTGCTCGCTCAGATGGGCGATGTGCTCGACGCAATACCAGAGATTGTTCCGGGCAATTTTCAACGCGTCGGGATGGAGGTGAAAACCTTTGAAGGAACCGGGCAGGGTGCTGACACTGCCTTCCACGCCCGGTGGCAATAATTTTGCCAGCAGTTCGAACAGCAGGTTGGTGTAGGCCAGCCGTTCCGGCGAAGTCCAGTCCGGCAGGTAAGCCTGTTCCTTCACGCGGATGCCATGAAACTGGCCGAAGGGAAAGCCATTGAGCGTGAAAACATAACAATTCTTTTGCGCGAGCCAGCGCTGAAAGGCCAGCAGCGTGGCCGGGTCGCTCAACTCGCGCGCCGACCGGTTGCTCAGACGCAGGCCGATGGCAAACGGCTTTTGGGGACAAACCCGCTCACGCACGGCGAGGGTATGACTTTGAAGCGAGTCAAACGTCTCACGCCATGTCTCCCCGCGATGGATGTTGGTGCAATACGCGAGGTGCAGACCGTGATTTAATCGCATGGCCGATGGTTTTCCGGTTAGCTGCTTTTACTTCTGTTCCGGCCCGGTTTCAGTGACGCAACCCGTCCGGCGGTTGTTCCGGGCCATGTCTAAAAGATGATACGAAATCCCCGTTTGGCAAGACACAAACCGGCATTGACATCTTTGGCGCAAACGTATAATTTGACGCAAAATTGAAGTGACCCATCCATGTTGATTCGCATTAGTTTGATTGTGGCGATTGTCGCGGGGCTGCTCGCGGGCGCACTGAACATAGTCAAGGTTCGGGACAAGATCAGCACGCTCATCACCCAGCGGGACGATTTCCACACCCAAAGGGACCAGGTGCAAGCCCAGCTGGATACCACGAAAAAAGACCTGGCCAAGACGAAAGATGATTTGACCCAGACCCAGCAGGAACTGGCGGACACCAAAACCCAGCGCGACAAGGCCGTGGCCGACGCCAGGACGCAAACCAAACGCGCCGACGAGTTAGCGGACAAACTGACCAAGACCACGCAGGATCGGGATGATGCGCAGGCCAAATTGGCGGCCTATCAGGCAACGGGTCTGACCGCCGACCAGGTGGGCGGATTGAACAAGGCGCTCAAGTCCAGCCAGAATGAACTCGAGGCGGTCAAGGAGGAAAATGGAGTTTTGCAGCGCACGGTCAGCCGGCTAACCGCTCAGATTAACGAATTAATCGGCACAAATTATGTTGTCACGTTGCGCGCGGATCTGCGGGGCAAGATTGTCGCCGTCGATCCCAAGTGGGATTTTGTAGTGCTGAACATCGGTGGGGACCAGGGCGTGCTGCCGGACGGTGAAATGCTGGTAAGCCGTGATGGCAAGCTCGTGGCCAAGGTCATTGTTCGCAGTGTTCAAAAGGACCGCAGCATCGCCAATGTTGTTCCGGGCTGGCAACTGGGAGATGTCATTGAAGGCGATCAGGTCACCCCGGCGCATCCGGCTTCCTGAAATGCAAGGCCCGGCCATCAAATGGCTTTTCCTGCTCCTGTTGGGTGTTCTTCTTTTCGGGGTCAGCGGCTGTGAAACCAACGAACCCGAGAATGCCTCGGTCCGCCCGTGGAATTCGCCGCAAAGCTGGGAAAGTTCCTCACCGCTGATGGACCAGCAGCACCAATAGGGTCATCGCGGCAAATCAGCCGGAAACTTTCACCAGCCGTGTAGGGGTCGCAACAAAATCCATCCGGACGTCATGGGTTCCCGCGGGCAGTTCCTTCACCATTTGCCCATCAAACGCGACGCCGCATTTGATGCCACGCCCCTTCGCCAGCAGTCGGTCGTAAAATCCCCGGCCGCGCCCCAGCCGGTGTCCGCGTAAATCAAAGGCAATGCCGGGAACCAGGATCAAATCGAGGACATCCGGCGAAATCTCCGGGCAACCGGCCGACGGCTCGCGAATGCCGAATTTTCCGGTGGCAATGTCGGCCGTCAAATTTTGAACCCGCCGGGCCGAATAGTTTTGAGTGGCCGAGTCGAACGCGGGCAGGGCGCAGATTTTTTTCGTCGGCAACAATTTTTCCAGCAACGGCCAGATATCCGGTTCATCCGGCAGCGGCGCGAAGAACAAAATTGTGCACGCGCTTTGCAACTGGGGTTCCAGCCGGTCGCAAAGTTCGATGGATTCCGTGATCCGCACGGCGGGGGACATCTTCTGCAGCGCGTTGCGGATTTCACGGCGCAGTTGGGATTTTGAATTGGCGGCGCTGCCAGCCATGAGATTACAGATTCTCCACGAATTGTTCCGGGGAAAGGCCAGCCTGACGCACCACGCCGCGCAAGGTGCCCTGGTCCCCTTCGCGGTGCAGGGGCACCACACAAACATCGCTGCCGCGGTGCATGACGAGATGACTGCCGCGTTGCCGCTGGCGGACGAAACCGAGGCGCTCGAGCGCTTTTGCCACTTTTGCGCCGGAGACGCAGGGAAGTTTAGGCATGCTCCACCTCAAAGGTGGTGAGGATGGTGCCGCGGCGGTCGGGTAAATGTTTTTCCTCCAGAAACAGCGACGTGGCTTCTTTGAGGTTTTTTAACGCCTCTTCGACAGTTTTGCCCTGCGTCGTCGTGCCGGTTTCGGGATTGTAAGCCACCAGCCAGCGCTTGGTTTCGCCGGGATAAATGATCGCCGTGAGCGTCTTCATGGCTAAAAATTAAACGATGCCGCAGCCGTTGGCAAATGAGGAAAATACGCCGCACCGGAAGTGAATTCTTTGGAGCCCGATGCGCATTTGGTTCCGGGCGAATTTCTTGAGGCAGTTACGTCTTTTACCGTAGTCACTAGAAAAAAGATTTTGTTCGCATTCGTCTGCCGTCAAAAACATAACCATAAACGTAACCTAAATGGTTGGTGTGAATGGTGCATTGCAAGTAAGCGACGTTCGTCTCGCTTTCAACAATTGCTGGTGCAATAATTTTGTAACTCGCGTCCGCCATCGTGAATGAAGCCCAATTGGTAGCAACTTGCCGTGTGTGATCTCCCGGACAAATTAGTATTTGAGGTGTATCCAGTGTATTAGACATAGAAAGAAAATCAGTGGGCATGCGTCTGTCGTTGTCATCCGCCCACATCGTCGCAGCGACGCAGATAGATAACATATAATTCCCACAACTGACAGATTCCGCATACCTTTTCAGTTTGGGGCCTGATACAAGAAATGCTGAGAAAAAGAGAAGTAATATGCCCAGTGCGGTAAAAATGACATCTCGCTTTTTCATTATGGTTTAGTTCTTGCCTTAGCCAGTTCTGCCCGCCATTTTTCGACGCGCTCCTTGATTTTCTTTTCCACGCCCTGTTCGGTTGGCTGGTAATAAATCCTGTCGGTCCCGAGGTAATCCTGCGCCACGAAGTGGCCCGGATGGTCGTGGGCGTATTCATAACCCTTGCCATGGCCCAGCCGTTCGGCGCCCTGGTAATGCGTGTCCCGCAAATGCTCCGGGACCGGCAGCGTGCGGCCCGACTTCACGTCCTCCAGCGCCGCGTCAATGGCCAGGTACGCGCTGTTGCTTTTATGGGCGGTGGCGATGTAGACCGTCGCCTCGGCCAGGGGAATGCGCGCCTCCGGCCAGCCAACAAATTCCGACGCGGACAAAGCCGCGTTTGCCAGGACCAGCGCCATGGGATCGGCCAGGCCCACATCCTCGGCGGCGCAAATCACAATCCGCCGCGCTATGAAACGCGGGTCCTCGCCGGCACGAATCATCTTCGCCAGCCAATACAGCGCGGCGTCCGGATCGCTGCCGCGCATGGATTTGATGAACGCGGAAATGGTGTCGTAATGGGCGTCCTCATCGTCATACACGACGGCCTTTTTCTGGATGCTTTGCTCGGCCGCGGCGAGATCAAGGCGGACGACACCCTTTTTGTCCGGCGCGGTGGTGAGCGCGGCGATTTCCAGCGCGTTCAGCGCCTTGCGTGCGTCGCCGTCGGCGATCCTGGCCAGGTGGCGCAAGGCGGTTTCGTCGGCTTGAATTTTCAGGTAACCGAGGCCGCGTTCGGTGTCGGCCAGCGCGCTTTGCAGCAGCGCAAACAATTCTTCCTCGCTCAACGGACGCAGTTCAAAGATTTGCGAGCGTGAAACCAATGGCGAGTTGACGAAAAAAAACGGATTGTGTGTGGTGGCGCCGATGAGCCGGACTACGCCGCTTTCGACATCCGGCAGGAGTACATCCTGCTGCGCCTTGTTGAACCGGTGGATTTCGTCAATGAACAGGATGGTTGGCTGGCCGGTATTTTCGAGGCGGTTGGCAGCGGCGGCGAGCACGCGGCGCATGTCGGCGACATTGGATTCCACGCCGCTGAGCCGTTCGAACTTGCTTTTGGTCCGGCGGGCGATGATTTGCGCCAACGACGTCTTGCCGGTGCCCGGTGGCCCGAAGAAAATCAGCGATTGGATGCGATCGGCCTCAATGGCCCGGCGGAGCAATTGGCCGGGAGCGAGAATGTGCGTCTGACCGGCAAACTCATCGAGGTTGCGGGGGCGCATGCGCGCGGCGAGCGGCTGGTTGCGGAGCGGAGCTGGCGCAACCGGCGCTTCCGGCTTTGGTTCCGTCGCCGAAGAGCCGAACAGGTCATCGCGTGCCATGACATCAGGATAACAGCGCCGGAGGAGGTTTCCCAAAATAAAAAACCATTCAAGGGATCCACTTCGCGCCACCCGTGGCCACCGGTCGGTGTCCCGGTGGGGCATTTTATTTTGCCCGCCTTTCCCGGTCTCATCGTCAAAGACTCCTACTGGCGCTGGCCCGAACGCAACCTCGCCGGCAACGCCATTGACTTCCATGTCCAGGTGCTGGGCCTGTCCTTCCACGACGCCATGCGCCAGATCACCGGCACTGGATAGCACCGATGGCGTCGTCGCCTTACGACGCCAGTGCGGCAAAGGGCCGGGCCATGACAAAAAATCGGCTTTTCGATGAGACCGTGGCAAAAGTTGTCGCGCGACCCAAAATCCAGATTTACGACGCCAGTTCGGCCAAAGCCGCTGCAAGGGCAAAAATCAGCCCTTACGTTGGGAGTGTGGAAATCCAACCCGAAGGGGTGGATTACGATACCAGTGCGGTAAAAATCCTCCAGCCGCCCGATAATCCAAAAATGAACCAGCCGGGTCATAGCCTTACGATGCGAGCGTGGCTATTCGGCCGCAAAATACGATGCCAGTTCGGCCAAACGCCAAAAAACCTTGCGATGCCAGTTCGGCCGTTTTTACGACCAGAAAAAAGTGCGTAACAGCTCGACGAGCAAGCCGACCCAGGCGGCCGCCGCAGGCAGTTCGACCTCTACGAACGGAGCCGACGCTTTGGCTTTGGCCCGCTGGCTGCGCCAGCCGCAGAAGGTGGAGTAGGTCAATCCGTGTTGGCGGGCAAACGCGGCGGCGGACAGGCCACTCCGATCAAACGCCGCCAGCAGACGGCCGCGCTCTCTTGGGCTCGTGCGCCCGGCGCGATCGTGACGCTTGGAAGTTTTCACGCCCTCCGTTTACCACGCCGCCTCCGCGCTCAACAGGGGGTCGCTAAATCACCGCTTACGCTCAAACAG
>DATEGR010000217.1:0-9876 GCA_035279985.1 Verrucomicrobiia bacterium | reverse complement strand
GGCACCACGTCAGCAGCGCGCCGGCGATGATATCCCAGAGCGCGACCCCATCCTGTTTCAATTCAACAAGGTCGCCCCATGTGACGCCCCACGCGCCGGGACTGGCGAAGCTGCCATCCGGCTGCCGCAGAAAAAATTCAGGATGATTTTCCTGCAGGACCGCACCCCAGCCGGTGTGATTAATGACAATATCGAGAAACACCCGCGCTCCGAGTGCATGTGCGGCGGAGGTGAGTTCGCAAAACTGGTCGATGGCGGTGGTGCGGTGGTCAAATTCAGCGAGCGCCGGGTCAACCGCCGTCAGGTCAAGCGCAGCATAGGGGCTGCCAAATCGTCCGAACCGCGCGTACGTTGTCGGCGTGGGATGGACCGGCAGCAAATGCAGGATACGACAGCCGAGGGTCTGCACGATGTGGGGCAATTGCTGCGTCAAGTCGCGCAATTTGCCGGACGGCGGGATGACGGTGTACCCCTGGGAGTCGAGGGGATTAAGCTGAAAATTCAATTCCGGGTCCACACCGATCGCAGCGGTGCGTGTCGCCCCGAACAATCGGGTAAAGGCACAGTAAATGGCACTGGCCGTGCGGCAAAAATCCGGGTGAACACTGATGCCAACGTCATGCCCCTCCGGCCAGTGCTGCCAGCCTTTGGCGTCCTGCAAATAAGGTTTGGCCTTGAAAAACCCAACCTCGACGAGCGGCAGTTCAATTTCCCAAACGTCGCCGTTTTTTTGCATCGGCACGTCGTGCCACGAAGTTCCCGCCTGGCCCACTCCGCCGGCGTGGGCGGCGATAATTTCGCGACGACGCGCGGCGCCGCGGCCAAGATTGGTGCGGAGCAATCCGCGCCAGCGACCCTGCGCCTCGTCCACCCGGGCCGGAGTTCGGGATGGCCGGCCATCGCGCAACGTGAAACGAACGTGATCACCGACAAAACGCACCAGGCGTTCGCCAGGTGCGGGCGTGATGGTTGGGACCGGTTGTTCCACCGGGGTTTTTTAACATGAAAAGACAGGGATATAAATTGCAAAAGTGATTTCCTCGAAAATTCAAAAGAGGCTTCACCTTCGGGGTTTGCGGGTGGCCGTAATAATTTAAGGTGGCAGGGAAATTGCTGAAAAAGCATGCCTTACCGCATGTGCTGGGTGAGAATGGCGACGGCAAATTTCGAGGCATGACTACGGCGACGTTAAATGCAAGTGAAGAAGCTCAATTGCAGCAGACAATTGAGATGTTCGAGGTTATTGTCCAGTCGCAGCCAAACGATTGCCAGTCGCTGGAAATTCTCAAGGAAGCGTACACCAAGCTCGGTCGCGAGCAGGAGGTCATCACCACCTCCAAGCGCATTGCGCAGGCCTACCTCCAAATGGGACAACTTTCCTCGGCGATTTTGGAATACGAGACAGTTTTGCAGAGGCGCCCGAACGATACGGACGTGCAATTGGCGCTCAAGCAGATTGAAGACAAGGCCAACAATGTGGCCGTTCAACAAATCGTGGGGGTGGAACCGACGGCGCTGACGATGTCCTCCGACACGGCGCGATTCAGAAAAAAGACGCGGGCAACGGCGGCGGAGGAAATCGATGATGGTCGCAAGGTGATGCATAAGGTGTTTGTGGAAGGTCGGATCATCAATGCCGGCGATTTCGATTTATGGTGGCGGTCGGCGGACTTGACCAAAGCGCCTTCGGATGTGGTTGAACCGTTCATCAACGCACTTTCAGAAAAAGGGGTTTTGCCGATCGAGAAGTCGCTCAAACTGCTGTCCGACAAGTCGCGTCTGGCTTATTTGCCGCTGGATAAATATGAGGTGGACATGGAATTGGCGCGGGGATTCCCGATGGCCACTTGTCGTCGTTGGTGCCTGTTGCCGTTTGACCGGATGAGCAAGGCTATTTTGGTGGCAACCGCAAATCCGTTCAACCAACAAGCGGCCAAGGAATTGGCCGAAACCACCACCAACCGGTTGCTCTGGTATCTGGCGTCGCCGACCGAACTGATGCAAAATATCCGCAAAGCTTTCCGTTAAAGACATGGCCAAAGTCAAATCATTCGGAGAACGCATTGCTGACGCCCTCGTCGAAGATGGCCTGCTGACTTCCCAACAGGTGGAGACGCTGCTCGAGGAACAAAAAAAGGGAGGCACGCGACTCGTCAAATTGATCGTCGAAAAAGCCTACGTCAGCGAACAGGATTTGACGGTTTCCATGGGCCGCGTCCTGAACGTGCCCTCCGTCAATCTCGCCCGTTTGACCATTCCGGCTGAAATCGCCGAATTGCTGCCGCGGGACGCCGCGCATAATTACAAGGTGGTTCCCATTTCACGACTGGAAAACAAGTTGTTTCTGGCGATGGCCGACCCGTTGAATGTGCTTGCGCTCGATGACGTCAAGCGGCTTACCCGTCTGGAAATCGCCCCGTTGATTGCCTCGGAGAAAGCGATTCTCGACAAGCTGACCGCGATTGATTCCGCCAAGAGCGGCTCGATGGAAGACATCATTCAGGACGCTGAAAAACAGCGTGAAGGTGAGGAAGACGCCTCCATCGAAACCATCAAAGAAACCCTCGAGGAGGTCAACCTCGACCAGCTGGCCGCCTCCAGCGGCGAGGCGCCGGTTATCAAACTGGCCAACCTGATCGTGGTTCAAGCCATCAAGGACCACGCCAGCGACGTGCATTTGGAGCCATTCGAGAAGGTTATGCGACTGCGCTATCGCGTTGACGGTGTATTGATTGACGCCACACCCCCGCCCAAGCAGATGCAACTGGCTCTGGCCTCGCGCTTCAAAATCATGAGCAGCCTGGACATTGCCGAGCGGCGCTTGCCGCAAGACGGCCGCATGCGGGTGCGTGTGAGTGGCAAGGACTACGACCTGCGCGTTTCGGTGCTGCCCACCGTGCACGGCGAGAAAATCGTGCTGCGCGTGCTCGACAAGACCAATCTTTCCGCCAGTGTTGATAAACTGGGATTGGACGGCGAAACCTTCAAACAATTCAAAGCCGCCATTGATGCCCCGCACGGATTGATTCTTGTCACCGGCCCGACCGGTTCAGGCAAAACGACAACGCTTTACTCCGCGCTGAACGAGCTCAACAACCCCATTTTCAACATCGTTACCGTCGAAGACCCGGTGGAATTTCAGATTCCCGGCATCAACCAGGTGCCCACCAAAAAGGAGATCGGCCTGACGTTCGCCAACGCGTTGCGTTCCATCCTCCGCCAGGATCCGGACATCATCATGATCGGGGAAATCCGTGACACGGAGACCGCCGAGATCGCGATCGAGGCCGCGCTTACCGGCCATCAGGTCCTCAGCACCATGCACTGCAATGACGCGCCCGGCGCCATTGCCCGGCTGGATGACATGGGCATCGCCCCGTTTTTGATCTCCTCCTCGGTCATTCTTTCCTGTGCCCAACGCCTGCTGCGCCGTATCTGTCCGCATTGCAAAGAACTGGTGACCTATCCGCCAAAAATGTTTGAAGACCTCGGCATTGACCCCACCACGCTCAATGGCATGCAGCTTTGGCGTGGACGCGGTTGCGAACGGTGCAAAAATTCCGGTTACAGCGGTCGCCTCGCGATTATTGAGGCCATGACTGTGTCCGATCAAATCCGCAAACTTATCATTGCGCGCGCCAATACACGCGAGCTGGCCAAGGTGGCCATCAGCCAGGGAATGCGAACGTTGCGGATGGTCGCACTGGATCGTGCGCGGGAAGGCGTTTCCACGCTGGAACAGGTCATCGTGATGACCTCGTCGCACTGATTTGCGCCGCAGCTTCAGAATTTGCGCTGGGGAACAGCAAACGGCTGCGGGTTTTGCGACATCCAGGGAGCCGGCTGCGGTGCCCAGGCCGGCGCGGTCACAGCCGGGATGCCGGCCGGCCGTGTGATGCCCGGAAGGGGCGTCAAAGCAGCCGGTTGGCCAATTCCGCCATTTAATGGCGCGAAGGAGGCGCCGATTGGATTAACCAGCGGTTGGGTCGAATCGGTAATCGGTGGGATGTATTGTGCCCTAAAAGCAGAGGAGTTGTCGGACACTGCCGTCGCCGCGGTGATGGGCACGGAGCCCGGATTGAGCAACTGCTGAAACTGATCCATTTCCGCCTGTTGATGCGCCTGTTGTTGCGCGCGATCGGAAGAACTGGAAGGTGCTTGCCGCGCCGGAGCGCCAAATACTTTTGACCAGGTTGAATCCTCATTTGGGTTCGCGAATAAATAATTATTCGGCGTCGTATTCACGAACGGGCCGGGATCCGTTGTGGCCCGCAGGTCATCCGGACTGCTGTGAATCAGATCGTAAGAACTAAAGTCGCTGTTCGTCTGGTCGTTTCCCGCTTCCCCAAAATTCCGTGACCGCGATGGATTGCCGGAAAGATTAAACCGGGCGGACGGGTCGCGCCTTTCCAGGTAGCGTTCCATCGGCGTTAAGCCCACCTGCCTGCCATGCTCGTTGTTTTTCCCGGATTGCAGGATTTGGTCCGACGACACCCCCATGATTTCCGCGGGCGTCATGAAAATCCAATCCTGACTGTCCTCGGCGGTTTTTGGGATTCGCCTTCCGGCGTTCGGCGCCGCCGGTGCGAAGTTGTTGAATGAAGACAAGGGCGTCGCGCCTTGAAACAGGCCCCGAAGATCCGCCGGCGCCACCGGCTGGGTTGAGGGCGAAATGGGGTTGGAGGAAATGTCGTTTTGGGCCGGCGCTGAAAAAATGATGGGTTTCCAGGCATTGGTCGCCGCCGGTTGGGCTTCAACGAATGACACCATCACCAGAGCCGCGAGGGCAAAAAACAGTGACCATCTTAAACTAATCGGGCGGCTATCCATTCAACCCTCACCCTACCGCACATTACCGCATGCGTCAAAACGGATCTACTGCCGTTCGTACTCGCCCTTGCTGACCTTTTTAAGCACCGTAAATCCGGCCTTTTTGGCGTCCGAAATGGACAACGGCTTGAGTTTGGTGGGGGTATTGAAGCCGGAGATGATTTTGCGCACCGGCTTCTTGCAGGCCGGACAATGCGTCAACGGTTTGGCCGACAACGGCCGGCGCAGCGTGAACCGCCCGCCGCACACCTTGCACTCGCCTTCACACAATTCGTATTCGTAAAGAGGCATACTTCAAATTTCGATTTTCGATTGCCAAATGTCGAATGGAATTTGTTGCGGCAAATTATGTAACTTCGACAAATGTAAGCTCATATTGGGAAGGATTTACTTCAGCTTTTGCGAGTTTCACATTTTGAAATTTTGGATTGCAAAGAGCAGAGCGCATTAATTCTTTGGTTTCTAACGAACTTCGGCATCCCAAATAGACGCCTTTGATGCAAGCAGGCGAAATAGGCACATACAGCCCATCCTTCAGGGGCTCTCGTGGTAATATGATGCGAACCTCTTTTTCATAAGCCCAGGCAAGTGCTTTGGTTGCCGCTACTGGAAGATATGCTTTAGCAAACGTTTCAGGCTCATGAGTGTAAATGAATTCGGGCTTCTTTTCAGAATACTTGACTGTGCGAATATATTGCGGGATTGAAGAAAATGGATCCTCATTCGTTTCGAGCTCCAGCGCGAGGCCGGTGTGGTTGTCCGCGTAATGCGACCACATCAAAATCGAATCTCGCACCAAAGAACAGCAAATGATTCTCCATGCTTCGCTAAAATCATTCGCGAAGTTCTTTCGGACTTGTTCAACGTTCTGAGGAACTTGTGGTAGTAACTTGGCGGCACGTCGTGGTAAATCTTTGAGGTACGACCGTTTGAATGCCTTCTTATTCGTAAAGCCAAGCTGCGACCCCTCACGTTGATACCAATGATCTATTTCATGGTCTTGGCGGAGAAAAGTCTCGCATTTTTTCTGCGTAAATTGAGCGGGATCAATGTTGGGAGATAATTCAAATGGATCGTTAAGGGTGTTCGGAATAGATGCACGAATCCTCAAATCTTTCAGCACACTTAGACAGTGTGCTGATTTGTAATACCGATATACCCGCACGGTTTGTTCCAAATTTACTTCTTCAAAAACGCGCTGAACAAATCAATCGGCAGCGGCAGGAACGTCGTGGTGTTATGTTCGCTGGCCATTTCGCGCATCGTTTGCAGATAGCGCAATTGCAGGGCGATCGGTTCCTTGCTGATCATCGCGGCGGCCTGCACCATTTTTTCGGCGGCTTGATATTCGCCTTCCGCGTTGACGACCTTCGCGCGGCGTTCGCGTTCGGCTTCAGCCTGCTTGGCCATCGCACGTTTCATGCTGTCCGGCAGCGCCACATCCTTGATTTCGACGGCAGTGACCTTGATGCCCCACGGCTCGGTCTGGCGGTCAATGATTTCCTGCAACTTCTGGTTGATGACGTCGCGTTGCGACAACAAATCATCGAGTGACGCCTGGCCGAGCACACTACGCAAGGTGGTCTGCGCGATGAGCGAGGTCGCTTTCCAGAAATTTTCCACTTTCACCACCGCGTCCATCGGATTGATGACACGAAAATAAACCACGGCATCCACCGTGGCCGGCACATTGTCCTTGGTCATGATTTCCTGCTTGGAAACATCAATGGTCACGACGCGCAAATCCATCCGCACCATTTTGTCCACAATGGGAATAAGAAAGATGATGCCCGGCCCTTTCGCGCCGAGCAGCTTGCCGAGCCGGAAGATGACGCCGCGTTCGTATTCGCGCAGGATGCGCAGTGCCTGCGGCAAAATGAAGACCAGAACGATTAAAACCGGAATAATGACGGCAAGTCCGCCGCCGACGAGGTGTTCTATTGGTTGTTGGTCCATAATTTTTCTCCGTTAATGTGTTTTCGGTTGCACTTTCAAAGTCAGCCCGTCAATTCCGACAATTTCAACCGGCTGCCCGGATTCAATCGTCGTTTCGCTCATGGCATTCCAATTTTCGCCTTCGATAAAAACCTTGCCGCCCGTCGAATCAATGCGCGACAGCGCGTTGACTGTTTTGCCAATCATCGTTTCCATGCCGGCGCGCTTCGGCAAAAACTGTGCGCGAATGCCTTTGCTGACGAACAAAACAAAAAAGGCCGCAGTGACCAGCGTGGTCGAAATCACCCAAGTCATTGGCAAACGATAGCCGGCCGGCTCATGATTGAACAGCATCAACGCACCAAGAAAAAAGGCAATGATGCCGCCGCCCGTCAACACGCCATGCGTCGGCGCAAAAATATCGATGATGAACAACGCGATCGCCAAAACAATCAGGGCCAGCCCGGCGATATTGAGCGGCAGGGTTGCCGACATATAGAGCAATAAAATCAGTGCGAGTGCGCCGGCCACGCCGGGAAAAATGGCGCCCGGATGGCTCATTTCCGCAATGATGCCGTAAATCGCGATGAGCATGAGCAGCATCATCACCTCCGGTTGCCAGAACAATTGGAAAAATTTTTCCCCGGCGCTCATCGGGATTTCCACAACACTCGCCCCCGCGGTATGCAGCGGTTTGTCATTCATCTTTTTCCCATTCAATTTTAGCAGCAAATCGGGAACATTCGTCGCAATCAAATCAATCACCTTTATTTTCAGTGCTTCCTCGGAGGTAATTGATTTGCTTTGACGCACTGCTGATTCCGCCCATTTGGCGTTGCGACCGCGTTTTTCGGCAATGTTTATGATCGAGGTGGCAATGTCGTTTTCGATCTTGGTTGACATAACGCTGTTTGTGTCATCCACACCGACGAATCCAACGGGGTGCGCCGCGCCGATTCTGGTGTTGGGTGCCATGGCCGCAATGTCCGCAGCCATCGTAATGAAAGTTCCAGCGCTCGTTGCCGCTGCGCCTGAAGGAAAAACAAAAACTACAACCGGAATTGGTGACGCATAAAATTTCTGTTTGATGTCCTCCATTGAAGTAATCAAACCGCCGGGGGTGTTCAATTGTATGATGAGGCATTCGTCCTTTTGCGCCGCTGCCACGTCAATGGCGCGAGAAATGTAATTTGCCGTGGCCGGGCCGATGGCGCCGTCAATTTTAATCAGCCCCACCTGCGTGGCGTGAGCCGCCGCGCCCAGCAGCAACCCCGCAATTAGAATGGGACCCCAACGTTTCATAACTTTCCCGCTTAAAAAGCACGCTAACAGAAAGCGTGCCTTCTGCAATTAAATTTACCGGGGTCAGATACCAACCCGGCCACGGCATTTTCGACAAAGAAATTGACCTGGCTGCGATTTCTCTGTCAGCGTAATCAGGATTCGGTCAAGAACCGGCATGACAAATCCACAAACGCCCGAAATGACTGACCTTGAACTGGTGGGTCGCGCCCGAGCGGGCGAGTTGGACGCCTTTGAGGCACTGACCACCCGTTATGAGCAGCGGGTTTTCTCATTGGCCATGCGGATGTTGCGGCAGGTACAGGACGCCGAGGACCTGACGCAGCAGACTTTCCTCAGCGCCCTGGAAAATCTGGATGGTTTTCGCGGTGAAGCCAGCTTCGCCACGTGGCTTTTTCGCATTGCGACCCACGCGGCACTCAAAGTCATCCGCAAGCGCAAAGGATTGAAAACGATTTCCCTGGAGGAAGCCACCGAAGAAACGGACCGGATCGATTCCGTTCCCCATCCGGAATTCATCGCGGATTGGCGGCAGTCTCCGGAACAATTGGTGCAAAAACGCGAAATTTATCGGTTATTGGATGAGGCACTGTCCCAGCTGGACGAAAAGCACCGGCTGGTTTTTCTTCTGCGCGACGTGGAAGGGTTTTCCGTGAAAGAAACCGCCGAAGCCCTGGGGTTGACCGCCGCCAATGCCAAGGTGCGGCTGCTTCGGGCGCGTCTGCAATTGCGCGAGCATTTGACGCGCGCCCTGGGCGATCCGGACAAACAAGTGATACGAAACCCCGGCCCTGCGCATTGAACCATCATTCTCATGAACCCGGAGAACATCCTACATTCAACATCGAACATGCTTTGTAGAAACCTTTTTCCGGGCGATACGTCTAGGAGAGCAATGAGCAAAGGCAAAGAGAAGATTCCGGTAGTGGAACGCGTGGCGGAGTTGGCAATGAAACTGTGCCAACGGCACTTGGCCCCATATGGGGCCACGACCAGCCGGCACGATTTTACCCAACGGCAGCTGATGAGTTGCCTGATTTTGCGGGTTTATTTGAAGACGACGTATCGGGGAGTGCTGGATTTGTTGGCCACTAGTCCTGGATTGCGCCAGCGGTTGGGATTGGCCGACAAGCTGCCGCATTTTACGACGTTGCAGAAGTTCAGTGGCCGCAGTCAGGTATTGGCCATAGCACAAAAATTGGTAGGCCAAATCGGGGCAGTAGCCGCCGGGCAAAGGCTTGGACAGACGGAGATGGCGATGGATGCGACGGGTTTGGCTCGCACCACGGTCAGCGATTATTTCTGCAGCCGGCGCGGCCGGAAGTTCCGCCGGTGGGTGAAAGTCGCGGTGGTGGTCGTAGCCGGAAGCCTGTTGCCGGCGGCCTTGGCAGTGGATTTGAAACCGACGCATGATTGTGTCCAGGCCCGTTCGTTGCTGGCGCAGGCGGCGCTGGTGGCGCAGCCGCAGCGGTTGTATGCCGATGCTGGCTACGATGCCGAATGGATTCATGAGGTTTGTCGGGAACGGTGGGGGGTAGAGAGTGTCATTCCGGCGGTGCCCCGAAGAGCCGATGGAACGGCGGGAGGCAAATGGCGCGGGCAAATGACTCCGCAGTATCTGCAACAGGCTAATTATAACCGACGCTGGGCGGTCGAAAGCTTCTTCAGTGCACTCAAGCGCACCATGGGTTCGGCTTTGAGCGCGCGCCGCCCTGACCAAATGTTGGCCGAAGCCGCTTTGAAAGTTCTGGCTTATGCCCTCCGCCGTTAGGCGACTTAGATATGACAAAAATGTTTTCAACAGAGCAC
>DATEGR010000216.1:0-7888 GCA_035279985.1 Verrucomicrobiia bacterium | reverse complement strand
TCAAATTGTGGCGACCCAGGTATCGCAAATAATTCCGGAAATTATCGCGCTGCAACTTCTCCCACGCCGGGGGCGCCTGGTGCTCGTCCTGATGCCAGCGTGCAAATTCCATCAGCACCTGCCGGTAATTCCGTTGCGTGTAGGCCGACGCACCGCGGTCCGTCGCCAGGTGCGCGAGGAATTTGTGAATCCACTTGTCGTGAACTTCAGCGTGGGGCGGGCGGGATTCGGGTTTCACTGGAACCGCAGATTACGCGGATTACAAGAAGGATTCAATTCGTGTCATCGCGACATTCGCGGTGATGTTCGCCTTCTTAGCGCTCCGGAAATTCAAACGTGACCTTGCCTTTGTCGTCCATCACCAGGTACGCCGGGAACGGCTTGCCCGCCTTGGAAATGAACTTGTCGAGCAATTCGGTCTTGCGCGCGACCAGTAATTTCTGCGCCTGCGCCGGCTCAATCGGCTGTTGCAGGATTTCCCGGCTGATCTTGAACTTGCACGGCCTTTTCTCCGCTTGAGACTTTTCGCAAAGATAGCCCGCTTCCGTATCGAACACCCGTCCGCCACACCGGGGACATTTCCCGATTTCGGTTTTGCCGGTGAAATCAATTTTCGGTAGCGGTTCCTTCGACTTTCTATCCGTCCCCGCCCTGCCCTTCGACTCGCGCGGCAGAAACTCAAAACCAACCTTGCCGTCCTTCCCGGCCGCCAGAAACGCCTTGAACGTGCGACCGTTTCGCTTGGATACAAACTTCGTCAACAAATCGGTTTTGCCCGTTTCCAGCAATTTTTTCATCTGCTCCGGGGGGATTTCCTGCTGCAAGATGATTTTGCCGGAACGGAAATCGCAGGTCTTATCCGGACCGGTCGCCTTTTCACACAGGTAATTCATCCCGGCGTCAAACACCCGCGCGCCGCACTTCGGACATTTGCCCAGCGGTTCCTTGCCGGTGAAATCCACCGGCGCGGCGGCTTCGCCATTCCCGTTTTTCTGGTCATTGCCGAAATCAAATTCCACCTTGAACTCGCCGTTCATTTTCAGCACCGCGGCGAACGGCCGGCCCAGCTTGCTGCGGAAGCCCTGCAGCGGGCCGATTTGCCTTTCGGATATGAGTCGCTCCACTTCCTCCATCTCGAACATGCGACCGGCCACCGTTTTCCAGACCGCGAAGTCGCATTTCTCGCACTGAAATTGTTTGTATTTTTCGTGGACCTCGCCGCCACATTTGGGACAGGGAATTTTCAGGATGCCAAAATCGCCGGGAATCGTGTCATGCTCGTATTTTTTGGCGCGCTCCACGATGTGCCGCGTCATATCGGCGATCTCCGACATGAACTCGTCGCGGCTCTTTTGCCGGCGCTGAATCTGGTGCAGCTTGAACTCCCAGTCGCCGGTCAACTCCGGTTTGGTCAATTCCGCAATGTCCAGACCGTTGAGCAGTTCCATCAAGGAAAACGCCTTGGCCGTCGCCTGCAGTTCGCGCCCGTTGCGATGCAGATACTGCTCGTAAATCAGCCCTTCGATGATGGCGGCCCGCGTCGCCGGCGTGCCGAGTCCCTTTTCCCGCATGGCCTCGCGCAGTTCATCGTCCTCCACCAGTTTCCCCGCGCCTTCCATCGCCGAGAGCAGCGTCGCTTCCGTGTAACGCGGCGGGGGTTTGGTGACGTTCGGTTTCACCTCCACGGCGCTGGTCTGAACGGTTTCGTTTGGCTGCACCGGCGCCAGATTCGCGGCATCTTCGTCCTGCGCCTCCTTCCCGTAAACCGCCAGCCAGCCGGCATTCATCAATACCTTGCCGGTGCTCTTGAACGGTTCGCCTTCGACCCGGGTAATGCGCGTCGTTTCCAGAAATTCGGCGGCCGGATAAAAAATCGCGAGAAACCGTTTCATCACCAGGTCGTAGAGTTTCTGCTCCGGTTCCGACAGGCCTTTCGGCATTTGCGTCGTGGGAATGATCGCGAAGTGGTCCGAAACCTTGGCGTTGTTGAAGATGCGTTTGTTCGGACGAACCCAGTTGTTGTCAAGAATGCTCGAGGCGAATGCGTTATAGCGGGTCAGGAAGGCGGTCCCGACGCCGGGCATGCGGCCTGATAAAATCTCCAAGGTCGTTTTCACCGTGCCGACGTAATCCTCCGGCAACGCGCGGGAATCGGTTCTGGGATACGTCAGCACCTTGTGCCTTTCGTAAAGCGCCTGGGCAAGGCCGAGCGTGTTCTTGGCGCTGAACCCGAACCGCGAATTCGCATCGCGCTGCAGACTGGTCAAATCATAGAGCAACGGTGAGAGCGATGTGCTCGGCTTGCTTTCCTCGGTAACAATGCCCGGTTTGCCCAGACATTTGTCACGGAGGGCCTCGGCTTTTTCCTTTTCCCAAATCCGTTCCGGTTTGAGCTGGTCGTCACCGTCCTTGTCGGGTCTGGCGAACTTCTCGTCGAACCAGCGCCCGGGGTATTGGCCGGCCGCCGCGTCAAACGTGCCGATGACTTCCCAGAAATCCCGCGGCACAAACTTGCGGATCTTCTGCTCGCGTTCGACCACGATGGCCAGCGTGGGGGTTTGTACCCGGCCCACGGTCGTCTTGTAAAATCCGCCCGACTTCGAGTTGAAGGCCGTCATCGCCCGCGTGCCGTTGATGCCGACCAGCCAATCGGCCTCCGACCGGCTGAACGCCGCGTCGGCCAGCGGCAGCATGGCGTCGTCCTCGCGCAACCGCTCGAAGCCCTCGCGGATTGCCGCCGGCGTCATGGATTGCAGCCAGAGGCGCTTGATGGGTTGCTTTGCTTTCGTGAACTTGACGATGTTGCGGAAGATCAATTCACCCTCGCGTCCGGCGTCGCAGGCGTTGATCAGCGCGTCCACGTCGTCGCGTTTGATCAGCTTTTTGAGGACTTTCAACCGGTTTTCATTGCGCTCAATCGGCAGGAGATCGAAATGCGGCGGAATGACCGGCAGACATTTGAAGGTCCATTTGCCGCGCGCCGCCTCGACCCCCTCGGGGGGAACGATCGTGAGCAGATGGCCGACGGCCGACGAGACGACATACTGGTCGTTCTCGTAGTAATCTTCGACTTTCTTGAACCCGCCGAGCGCCTTGGCGATGTCGCCGGCCACCGACGGTTTCTCTGCAATGATGAGGGCTTTGCCCATAGCGCGACAGATTCTTAAGCTGCGCCGTGTGGTGGGTGCAACCTATTTTTTAATTTATACCAGCCCGATCTTGCCCGGTCGTAAAAACTTTCCCTGCGCGCTTGCGTTGAAATCGTCACAAACTAAACTTCGCGCCCGATGTTGAATTTGTCCACGCTCAACCCGCAACAACGCCAGGCCGTCGAGACCGTCCGGGGCCCGGTACTCATCCTGGCGGGCGCCGGCACGGGCAAGACGCGGGTCATCACCTTCCGCATCGCCCACCTGATCCGGCGCGGCGTCGCGCCCGGCCACATTCTCGGCGTCACCTTCACCAACAAGGCCGCCCGCGAAATGAAGGAACGTGTAGCACGCCTGGTGCCAAAGCCGGCCGAAAGCCGGGAGCCGAGGGTCGAGGGCAAAAACTCTCGCTTCTCGCCCCTCGACTCCCAACCCACCATCTGCACCTTTCACTCGCTCTGCGTCCGGATTCTACGCCGGCACATCGAAAAGCTCGGTTACAAACGCAACTTTGTCATCTATGACGAATCTGAACAGCTCGGGGCGGTCAAAAAAATCCTGGGCAGCATTTCGAGCAAGGGCGAAAAGGCCGATCCGGCGGCGGTGCTGGCGTTATTGAGCAAGTTCAAAAATGGCGGCGAACGCGCAACGGCCTTCGCTGACGACAGCGTCCGCGCCCTGGCGGAACACATCCGCAAACGCTACGAATCCGCCCTGCACGCCTGCAACGCCGTGGATTTTGACGACCTGATCCTGCTCACCCTCCGGCTGTTCCGTGAACATCCCGATGCGCTCGCGGCCTGCCGCGAGAGGTACCGCTACGTGATGGTGGATGAATACCAGGACACCAACGCCGCCCAGTTCCAATTGGTTCTGGCGTTGACGCAGGAACATCGCAACCTGTGCGTGGTCGGCGACGATGACCAGAGCATTTACGGCTGGCGCGGCGCGGAAATCGCCAACCTGCTCGACCTGGAAAAATTCTTTCCCGAAGTCAAAGTCATCAAGCTGGAGCAAAACTACCGCAGTACCACGACGATTCTCAATACGGCCAACGCCATCATCAAAAACAACGTCCGCCGGCGCGGCAAGACGCTTTGGTCCGGCAAGGGGATCGGCGCGAAAATCCGGCTGCAAACCCATGCTAACGACGAAGACGAGGCGCGCGAAATCGTGGCGCAGATTGAGTTCAAGCGGCTGGCGCAGCGCGTGCCGTGGCGCGATTGCGCCATCCTGTTCCGCACCAACCAGCAGTCGCGCCCGCTCGAAACCGCGCTGCGCTCCGCCGGTGTGCGGTATCACCTGATCGGCGGACAAAGCTTTTTCGATCGGCGAGAAGTGAGGGATTTTCTCGCTTATCTGAAAGTTTTTCTGAATCCGCACGATGACATCAGCCTGTTGCGCATCGCCAACGTGCCCGCGCGCGGCCTGAGCGACGTGACCATGGAACGGCTCCTCGGCGCGAGTCACGAACAAAAATCCTCCGTCTTCACCGCCATGAAAAATCCACTTGTGACGGCGGGATTTCAGGGCAACGCGCGCAAAAGCATCGAGGCATTTGTTGAATTTACGGAACGGACGCGAAATGAATTGAACGCTCGCCCTCACCCTGACCCTCTCCCCCGAGGAGAGGGAACCGCAAAGGCCACCCCGCGAAATACCGGACCGTGGCCGCCGCGCAGACCGGCTGACGACAATTCTCCCTCTCCTGAGGGAGAGGGCCGGGGTGGTTGTAAATCACTTCAAACCTGGGCCGGCCGGTTTCTGGAGGAAATCGGTTACTTCGCCGAACTCAAGCGCCAGGAAAAGGATCCGGAGAACGCCGAGGGCCGCCTCCGCAATTTGAAGGAATTGATGGCCACGATGGATGCCCTCACCCCGTCCCTCTCCCATCCGATGGAAGAGGGTGGCCGTAGGCCGGCGGAGGGCGCCTTTGATCGTTTGCAAACTTTTCTCGAGGAAATCACGCTCGATACGGAACGTGAGGAAGAGGAAGAAAACCAGGGCGATGCGGTCACGCTCATTACCATGCACTCGTGCAAAGGACTGGAATTCCGGCACGTGTTTATTGTCGGCTTGGAGGACGGCTTGTTGCCCCATTCACGGTCCAAGGCCGAGGGCACACTGGACGAGGAACGCCGGCTGTTTTACGTGGCGGTGACGCGTGCCATGGAGACGCTGACGCTCAGCCATTGCGGCGGCCGAAAAAAATACGGCCAGCTCCTGCCCTGCCACCCCTCGCCGTTCCTGAAGGAACTGCCGGAGGAATACGTCGAACACGCAGACGACAAATCGAAGCTGCCAGTTTCAGCGGAAACCGGCAAAGACTTTTTCACCGCCATGCGCCAGGCGATCGGTTGACCGGCAACCATTTGCAACTATCTTAATTCAGTCTATCAGCGCGATTGACAGTCGGATTTAATTTTGCGGAAATGCACGCAATCCATTTCGCAATACGACATGAGTGACAAAGCCATTTCGACCGATTCGCTACTGCAGGAAAGCCGCACCTTCCCGCCCCCGCCGGAAATCGCCCGGCAGGCGCTCCTCGACGCGGCGCAGTACAACGCCATGTACGAACGCTCGATCCGCGAGCCGGAGGCCTTCTGGCTGGAACAGGCGGAAGCCCTGGATTGGTTCAAGAAACCAACCGTCGCGCGAAAATTTACCTGGGACACCGACGCGCGCATCATCCGGCACACCTGGTTCGAGGACGGCCAGCTTAACGTGACCGTCAATTGCCTCGACCGCCATCTCAAAACCAAAACGCGGGATAAAATCGCCATCCTCTGGCAGGGCGAACCGGAGGAGGAGGTGAAAAAAATCACTTACGCGGAACTCCACGCCGAAGTCTGTAAATTTGCCAACGCCTTGAAATCGCTGGGCGTCCGGAAAGGTGATCGCGTGGCGATTTATATGCCCATGGTGCCAGAAGCCGCCGTCGCCCTGCTCGCCTGCGCACGCCTCGGCGCGATCCACTCGGTTATTTTCGGCGGGTTCAGCGCCGATTCGCTGGCCGACCGCATTAACGATTCCACGTGCAAGGTGCTCATCACCGCGAACGTGTCGTTGCGCGGCGGAAAGAGCATTCCCCTGAAAGCCATCGCCGATGAAGCCTTGCAGAAAACTTCCAGCATTGAAAAGGTTGTCGTCGTCAAACGCAACAACGAGCCGTGTCATTTCGATTCCAGCCGCGACGTCTGGCATCACGAGTTGATGGCCAAGGCTTCCGCCGATTGTCCGCCGGAGAAAATGGACGCGGAGGATTTTCTGTTCATTCTTTACACGTCCGGCTCCACCGGTAAACCCAAGGGTGTCGTCCACAGCACCGCCGGTTATCTGTTGTGGATTGCGCTGACGCACAAATACGTCTTCGATATTCACGACGACGACATTTATTTCTGTACGGCGGACATTGGCTGGGTGACCGGCCACAGCTACGTCGTCTATGGCCCGCTCTGCAACGGCGCGACGACGTTGATGTTCGAAGGTGTGCCGACCTGGCCGGACGCCGGACGTTTCTGGAAAATCGTGGAGAAGTTCAAAGTCACGGCGTTTTACACCGCGCCGACGGCCATCCGCGCGCTCATCCGGCTCGGCGACGAATGGCCGAATAAATATGACTTAAGTTCGCTGCGTGTGCTGGGCACCGTGGGCGAACCCATTAATCCGGAAGCGTGGATGTGGTATCATCGTGTCATCGGCAAGGGCCGCCGTCCCATCATGGACACGTGGTGGCAGACCGAGACCGGTGGATTCATGATCACTCCCCTGCCCGGCGTCCACACGCTCAAGCCCGGCAGCGCGAACGGCCCATTTTGGGGCGTTGAACCTGTGGTGTTGCGCGATGACAGCACGGAATGCGCGCCGAACGAAGGCGGCAAACTCTGCATCAAGAAGCCGTGGCCGGGCATGATGCGCACCACCTGGGGCGACCACGAACGGTTCATCAACACCTATTTCACTACCTACAAAAACATGTATTTCACCGGGGACGGCTGCCGGGTGGACGCCGACGGCGATTACTGGCTGATGGGCCGCGTGGACGACGTGGTGAACGTCTCCGGTCATCGCATTGGCACCGCGGAAGTCGAGAGCGCGCTGGTGAGCCATCCCAAGGTGGCCGAAGCCGCCGTCGCGCCCATGCCGCACGACATCAAAGGCCAGGCGCTCTACGCCTTCGTGACACTCAAGGACGGCATCAACGACGGTGACGAATTGAAAAAGGAACTCGCGCAGCACGTTCGCAAGGAAATCGGGGCGATTGCCGTGCCGGACAAGATTCAATTTGCACCCGCTCTGCCGAAAACGCGCTCGGGCAAAATCATGCGCCGCATCCTGCGCAAAATCGCCGAAGACCAGACCGACCAGATCGGCGACATCACGACGCTGGCCGACTCGGCGGTGGTGGAGGCATTGGTCAAGGGGAAGCAGTAAAAGCAGCGTGACACGAATTTCGCGAATTTACCCGCATAGATAAATGGCGGAATGGGTTTTGTGTTTGACGCGCGCCCTCACCTTTTATCCTCTCCCCCCAGGAGAGGAAATAGCCATTGGCAGGTCTTGGTTTTGCGAACGTCCGTCCGGCAAATCCAGTCGCGCTGAGGTTGCGCCGATTTGACGGACGGAGAATTGGGTGAACAATGAACCCATAAGCCCATGAACACAATCGCCGTAAAAGTCCGCCGTAAATTCGATGAAACGTTTAAACGCGAAGCCGTCCAGAACTGGCTCCAAAG
>DATEGR010000215.1:0-8540 GCA_035279985.1 Verrucomicrobiia bacterium | reverse complement strand
GGCGCGGCACGGCGACGTTTCAAATCGCCGAACAGCCCAAGGTCAAGATTGTAAAGATTGAGTTCATCGGCGCGGCGGCATTTTCACAGCGGGAATTGCGCAAGCAGCTCAAGACCCGGGAACGCTGGATGTTTTCGTGGCTGACGGGCAGCGACGTATACAAGGAGGACCAGTTCGAGGATGACAAGGACGCGCTCACGCAATTTTACCGCAGCCACGGTTACCTGGATTTCGAAATCAAGGACGTAAAGCTTGAACATCCGACGCCCAAAACCATGGACATCCGGTTTTTCGTCTTTGAAGGCCGGCAATACAAGGTCGGCTCGGTCAAGTTCACCGGCAACAAGATTTTCAACGACGCACAGATTCACCAGGGGCTCCAATATGTTCACGACTTCGAGCGTGAGCGGGGCAAACTCGGTCCGCACGGCCTGCCGATGGACGCGGGCGATATCTTCACTCCCGACGGGCTCGACAAGGATGTGACGGCCGTCGAGGATTTTTACGGCAGCAAAGGATACATTGATGTGAAACCAGGCCCTGCGCTCCAGGTGGTGCGGGTGCCCAACGTGGACACCGGCACGATGGATCTGGAGTTCCAGATTGACGAGGGCCACAAGTATTACGTCGAGCGCATTGACATTCACGGCAACATCAAGACGAAGGACAAGGTCATCCGGCGCGAACTGGCGATTTCCCCCGGCGAGGTCTTCGACATGGTGCGTGTCAAAATCAGCAAACGGCGCCTCGAAGGGCTCCAGTATTTTGACAAGGTGGACATGAACCCGGAGCCGACCGATCCGCCGATCGCCGGGCGCCAAAATCTGGTCGTGGATGTCGAGGAACAAAACACCGGCAAGCTCATGCTCGGCGCGGGATTCAGTTCCGTGGATTCCGTGGTCGGTTTCATTGAAATTGAACAGGCCAATTTCGATTTGTTCCACCCGCCATATTTTACCGGCGGTGGCCAGCGGGCGCGGCTGTTTATCCAACTGGGCAGCCAGCGCCAGGACTACGAACTCCTGTTCAGCGAGCCGTGGTTTATGAATCGCAAGCTCCGGCTGGACGTGGACCTTTACCGGCATCAATGGGACTTTGAAAGCCCCAATAATATTTTTAATGAAACCCGCACCGGCGCCAGCGTCAGCCTGACCCGCGCCCTGTGGAGCGACTTTCTCATCGGCACGATCGGCTACTCCATCGAAGATGTCGGCATTGATTTAAACAGCGGCTGGCATGGCGGAGAGCCCACTTTGCCAATTTTTACCCCACCGAATGTGCCGGACGCCATTTTGGAACAAACCGGGGATCATTTGTTCCATCATTTCACCGCCTCGCTTGCCTATGACACGCGCAACAGCAATGAATTGCCAAATGGCGGCCAGCGGACGGAGATTGATCCGGAATTTGTGACCGGCGACAGCACCTACTACAAACTGGACTTTAAAACCGAGTGGTTTTTTCGCGGTCTCTACAAAAGTCACGTCATCGAATTAAGTGGCCGCGCGGGTTTTGCGGACGGTTTGGGCACCGAAGACGTGCCGTTTTATGACCGTTACTATCTCGGCGGCCTCTATAATTTGCGCGGCTTCAAATACCGCAATATTGCCCCGCGCCAGCCGTTTAGCATCACCGAACCCCTTGTGCCCAGCGAACCGATCGGCGGCGACAGCTACTGGTTTGGTTCGGTTGATTACTACATACCCATCATTCAAAAGGAAGGTGGCATGAGTCTGCGTTTCGATCTCTTCTACGACATCGGGGCCGTCAGTGCGCAACCGTTTTCCTTTTCCGGCGGAATTGATGACGATTATGGCGTTGGCCTGCTCTTGAACATTCCCCATCTGGGACCCCTGCAATTGTACTACGGCATTCCCATCAACCATGACCAGTACAACAGCCCCGCCGGCAAGTTTCAATTCGGGTTTGGCTACTCACGCGAGTTTTAAGATGAACGGTGTGATATGAAAAAGATTCTTTTGGTAAAATCAATCGTTGCCGGGTTGGTTTGCACGGGTGCATTGGAGGTATTGGCACTGGCACCCCCGACTCCGGTTCCGGCGGCACTCGGCAATCTCCCGCTCTACTTCGAAGCCAATCCCGGCCAAACCTCCGGCTCGTCCCGCTTCATCACCCGCGGATGCAATTACCAATTTCTACTTTCGCCGACGGAGGTCCAAATTGCGCTGGGCAAAACCGGCGTCAAACCGGCAGACGTGCGGATGAATTTCGTCGGAGCCAATCCCGGGGCGCAAATGTCTGGCGATACCGAACTGCCCGGCAAAATCAATTATCTGATCGGCAACCATCCCGCACAGTGGCGTACCGGTGTGGCGACGTTTGCCCGGGTGCGGGTCGAACAACTTTACCCCGGCATCAACCTGGTGTACTACGGCGACCAGCAGCAGCTGGAATACGATTTTACCATTGCTCCGGGTGCCAGCCCGGACGCGGCCAAAATCCGTTTCAGCGGTGTGGACAAAATTTCAATTGGCGCCAACGGTGAATTGATCCTGGCGGCGGCGGGAGGCGAAATCCGGCAACCCGCGCCGGTGATTTACCAGATGATTCAAGGCCGGCGTCAGACAATCAGCGGTGGTTACCGGCTGGTGGATGCGCGCACGGTCGCATTCGCCGTTGGAAAATATGATCAAAAACTGCCATTGGTGATTGACCCGATATTGAATTTCTCGACCTACTTTGGCGGTAATTCCAGCGATACCGCCTGGTCAGTCGCCCTGGACACCAACGGTTTTATTTATGTCGCGGGCCAAACCTTATCCAAGCAGATGTCGGCCACCAATACCGCGTCCTTCTCCACTCCCGGCGCGTTCCAGACAAATTTCGCGGGCGGGACTATCGCCGGTGACGCCTTTGTTGCCAAATTTGATAATCAAGGCAGCAATCTCATTTACCTTACCTACCTTGGCGGAAGTGTCGATGACGTTGCGCTCAGCCTCGCGGTGGATGATACCGGCAACGCCTTTGTAGGCGGCTACACCGATTCGCCCGATTTTCCAACAAATAATGCGATCCAGGCAAAGATATCGGGCGTGCCGGACAAGTATGTTCACCTCTACCCGATCGACGGTTTTGTCTCTGAATTGAATGCTGGTGGCTCTGGTTTGATTTACTCGACTTATCTCGGTGGCGCCCAGGCGGACGGGGTTTATGGTATCACGGTGGACTCGGCGGATAATGCTTATGTGACCGGTTTCACTTGTTCCACCAACTTTCCAACAACTAATGCGCTGCCCTTTCAGTTGGCAGGAACCACGAACACTTCGTTAAATTTTCTGGCTTGCCCCAATTCCTTCTACTTTAACAACAATGCTTTTGTCGCTGAAATTGTGTCTAACGGAACGTCCCTGGCATTTTCCAGTTATTTGGGAGGAACAAACTTTGATTGGGGCAACAGCATTGCGGTTGATGCCTCCAATTACATTTATGTTACCGGTTATACGGCTTCGACAAACTTTCCCACAACCAATGCCTTGCAACAGCAGTTTGTTTCCGTAATGGTTACGACCAATGCCGGGTCCACCAACGTGGTGTTCACCACCAACTTTTTCAACGGTTATTTGCTCAACGGCTCCTCAAATCTGAGCTCCGCATTTGATACCTTTGTTACCAAGCTGGCGCCTGGCGGCACGGGTTGGGTCTATTCCACCTTTTTGGGTGGCACAAACAATGACGTTGCCAACCACATTGCCGTAGACGGCTCAGGCAACGCCTATGTGACCGGCTGGACAGCCTCCACCAATTTCCCCGATACCATCACGAACGTTGTCGGTTTATACAATGGCCTGACCAACGACATTGGCCTCTTTTCCCCGCTCATCACCAATGCTTTCCTGGCCCAGGTCACGTGGACCGGTTCCAATGCGGCCATTGGCTACTCAACGGTTTTTGGCGGCACCAACTTTGGCATTGATGTCGGCTATGGCGTAACAGTCGATCCCGCCGGCAACGTATTTGTAGTGGGTGCTTCTTCCACAACCAATTTCCCGGCTGTCAATACGCCCGGTCTCTTCGGCCCCACCAATGCCGGCGGCAGCGACGCTTTTGTGATTGCGTTCAGCACCAATGCTTCCGCTGTTCTTTACTCGGGGTATCTGGGCGGTTCCGGCAACGACTACGGCTATGGCATCGCCGTGGACTCGCTGACCAACGCATACATGGTCGGTCAGACGGCTTCACCCAATTTTCCAACCTTTTCTGCGCGTCAATCTTCCCTCCATGGCGCCAGCGACGCTTTCCTGGCCAAAATTGTTTGGGCCGTGCTGCCGGTGGAGATTACCAACCAGCCAACGAATCAGGTGGTGGCCGCAGGCTCTTCGACCTTTTTTGGAGTCACGAGCGCCAGCCTGGTGGTCGGTGCTGCCGGGACGCCGCCCTTGAGTTATCAATGGCAGTTCCAGGGAACCAACCTGGTCTGGACGAATTTGGTGAATGGCGGTACGAACTTGCTGGGGAATGGAAAGCATATCAGTGGCGCAACCAACGCTACCCTGACGATTAGCTGTCCGGAAACCAACGACAGCGGGAACTATCAGGTCATCGTCACCAACTACGCAGGGTCGGTGACCAGTTCCATTGCCACGCTGACGGTGACAAACATTCCGACGGTATTTTCAGTGCAACCGAACAGTCAAACGGTGGGAGTGGGTTCGACGGTCCAATTCAATTTTAACGCGACATTCCAGCAGCCTGCCACTGCTCAATGGCTGAAAGACGGGACGAACTTGATCAATGGAGGACGCATTAGCGGCGCAAGCAATAACTTTACGCTGACGATCAACAACGCCGGGACGAACGACGACGGAACCTACTGGGTTGTCGTCACAACCCCTTGGGGATCATTGGCCAGTTCCAATGCGGTTCTGACGGTGGTGTCTCTACCGACGATTACGGTGCCACCCACAAACCAGACCGTAGGCCTGGGATCAACGACGACCTTTACGGTCACGGCCGTCGGAGTAACCCCATTGAGTTATCGGTGGCAGGCGAATGGAACGAATTTGGCGGCCGGGGGCAACCTCAGCAGCGGCGTAACCAACTCTTTTCTGGTCATCACCAATACGCAGCCGGGCAATGGTGGCGGGTATTCGGTCATCGTTACAAACGTGGTCGGGGCGGTAACCAGTTCCCCTCCCGCTGTCCTGACGGTGCTGACGGCGCCGAGTTTCACGGGTATTTCAGTCGCAAGCGGCACCAACGGTGGTTTTATCTTGAGCGGTATCGGCGGCACCAACAGCGGCTCCTATACGGTGCTGACCTCGACCAATCTGGCCATCCCGCGGGCGCTTTGGACGCCGGTGGCGACCAACCCTTTTGACAGCCAGGGCCGGTTTGTTTTCACCAACATTGCGCCCACCGACGCCCCGCAATTGTTTTACCTCCTGCAATCGCAATAACCCTGGCCGGCCGGGGTTTGAGCCCGCCAGTTTTCAGTTGGCGTTTGCGGGAAATTCTGTTTTCTTATGCCCATGAAACGTGTGTTACGAATCATTCTTCCAGCCGTTTTGTTGATGTCGTGGTTAAGCAGCCCCGCCCTGGCGCAGCAAAAGATCGCCACGGTAGACATGCGCAAACTTTTTGATGGCTATTGGAAAACCAAGCAGGCCGAGACCGCGCTCAATGACCGCAAGACGGAACTGGACAAGGAAGACCGCGGTTTTCTTGATAATTTGCAGAAAGACAGGACGGCATATCAGAAATTGCTGGACGCCGCCGCTGACCAGGCCATCTCCGCCGATGAGCGCGACAAGCGCAAACAAGCCGCCGCTGACAAATACGCCGAGATCAAGGATTCGCAAACGGCCATTGTGCAATTTGAGCGCCAGGCCCAGGCAACCCTCGGCGCACAAACCCAACGAATGCGCAGCGATATTCTCAAGGAAATCACGTCGGCGGTGAGCACCAAGGCCAAGGCGGCCGGTTATACCGTGGTGCTGGACACCGCATCGGATAACGCCAATCAAACGTCGGTGGTGCTTTACAGCGATGGTCAAAACGATTTGACGGCCGCGGTCCTCGCCCAGCTCAATGCCGGCGCCCCCATTGACATGAACAAGGCAGCCGCCTCGGGAGTGCCGGCGCTGACGATTACCACCAACAGTCCGTAGCAAACCATTTTAACTGGCGCTGAGCCGTGGCACCGGTTTCTCAAACAACATCCGGTGCGCCTCCTCCAGGATTTCCGGAATCCGTCTGGCGAACGGGCTGTGCCGAATCGCGGTCTGCAGATCCAGTTCCCCGCTCTTCGCCGCGTTCTGGCCAGGGAACCAATGCTCGGCCTGGCCCAGCAGGTTGTAGCGCATTTTGCCCCACGCCACCAGATCCAGCGATTTTGCATACGTCCACAGCCGCAGAATTTCCGACACGTTGATTTCGCCGGGCACGTCTCCAAAATTGGGCAGCCCTTCAAACCACCGCGCACACCAGTCCGCGCCGAGCACCCGCTCCATTTCCGCGCGCAACCGCTTTTCAATCGGCGCAATCGTTTCCGGAATCCGGTCGTAATATTCCAGCGCCCGGACATGTTCGTCAAAATCCGCCGGCCTGGCCGCGCCACAACTCAAGGTGTGAACTTCCTTCCGCGCCAGGCAATAGAGGTCGTTGAACTCCATCGGCGTCAGCGGCGCGCAAAGCTCCACCAACTTTTTCGGCGGCTCGTAGAGTTTCCCGCCCTTGTCGTTCGGGCTGATGATGAATACGCCCATGTCCCGCCGGTGCGCCGCCGCCACCGCCATCCAGTTTAAATCGTTCACGAAATACCAGTGAACGTTCATGTAGTCGAACCCGCCGCTGTTCACTGCGTCCAGGATGACGTCCGTGGTCGCGTGCGTGGAGAAACCGATGAACCGCGCGCGGCCTTCCCTTTGCAACTGCCGGGCGGCGGCCAGACAACCATTTTTCTTCAGCGACCAGTCCAGCAACTCGCGGTTATTGATGCCATGCAGCGACAGGAGGTCCACGTAGTCCAGCTTCAGGTATTTCATCGAAGCTTCAAAGTCCTTGAGAAACTCCTGCTCCGTGGCGTAGGGCTTGATTTTCGTCTGGACGATGATTTTCTCCCGCGGCAACTTTGGCAGGACGTTGCCGAGCTGCATTTCCGAGGTGCCGTAACCGCGCGCCGTCTCGATGTGATTGATGCCCAGTTCCAGCGCCCGGTGAATCGTCGCTTCGATATTCTCCTGGTTTTCGCGCGGAATTTCCTTTGGGTCCACGTCCTGCCACTTGAATTGATAGCGCATCCCGCCGCAGGAAATCACCGGCATGGCCAGTTCCGTCCGCCCAAAACGACGATATTTCATCGGGGCGAAAAATAAGTGACCCCGGCAGCTCTGGCAAGCAACCCGGCCCAACTTTGGCTTCAAAAACCGCTTGCTACCGCCACCCGCATGGCGTATAGTTTCCGCTCTTTTGCAATAGCGATTTGAAGATTTTATGCGACGTCCCAAAGGCATCAAAACCAGAAAGTCCGTGGCCAAACGTTTTAAGATTACGGCCCGCGGAAAAGTCCTGCGCTCCAGCGCGGGCCGGCGCCATCTGGCGCAATCCAAAAACCCAAAACGACGACGCGGTCTGCGCGGACTGACCGGCGTGGACGTCACCGACGCTTATCGCATCACGCAGAATTTGCCGTTCAGCCATTGACAGCCCGGATCCCAGACGCCAGAACCTGATTTCAGATTTTATGCGAGTTACCAATGCCCCAGCTTCCCGTAAACGCCGCACCCGGATGATCCGGGCCGCCAAAGGCTTCCGGATGCGCCGCTCAAAACTTTACCGCTACGCGTCCGATGCCGTGGACCATGGCCGCCAGTACGCCTATCGTGACCGCCGCCGCAAAAAGCGTTTGTTCCGTTACCTCTGGCAGGTGCGCATCAACGCTGCCGCCCGGGCCGCCGGCCTCACCTACAGCCGCCTGATCGAAGGGCTGAAAGCCGCCCAATGCGCGCTCGACCGCAAGGTGATTGCCGACCTCGCCGCGACCGACGCCACCGCATTTAACGAACTGGTCAGTATCGCCAAAAACGCGCTCAAGGCCAAGCCCGGCGCCACCCTGGCAAAAGCGTAAGCAAGATCTCAATTTGAATTCAACCAGCGGGCGGCCTGAAAGGGACCGCCCGTTTTGCCTTTCGTAGGAGCGCGGCTGTGGTCGCAGACCCGGCCGCAGAGTGCTCCGCAGGGTGCTGCGGCTGGTGCTTTGCACACAGCCGCGCTCCGGCGAAGTGCTGCAATGAAAATTTCTTTTGTGACTTTTGCGCCTTTTTGCGGCTAAAATCCAGGTATGTCTTTGCTGGACGAAATCGAACCCTTGAAGCAGGCGGCCCTGGCCGAATTAAAATCCGCCCCCGACCTCGCCGCGCTCGAACAAAGCAAAGGCGCGTGGATTGGCCCGCACGGCCAGTTTACCGCGCTTATGAAACAGCTCGGTACGCTGTCGAAGGAGGAAAAACCCGCCGCCGGCAAGGCCATCAATGCTGCCAAGGTCGAACTTGAAGCCGCGCTCGCTGAACGCCGTTCTGAAC
>DATEGR010000214.1:0-5245 GCA_035279985.1 Verrucomicrobiia bacterium | reverse complement strand
AAAATTAGCCACCTGTTGTCTTGTTGAAAAAGCCAGCCGTCCCTGCGGGACTTATTCTGTTCGGCCGACGACGTCCCGGCGTTGAAACGCCGGGCTATTGTCAGTCGCCGCTCTGCGGCTCATTGCAAAACGTGATGCAGATTGACGTTCGTGCCCAGCGAGCAAGTCGGCGGCTCGCCAATTTTTCCAATCGTGTAAGTGCCACCGGAAGGGCATTGCGGAAAGACAATACATTCCGAATCGAGTTTGATGTAGGGTATCAAATCCTGTTCCGTAACCACGTCTCCTGCTTTGCCATTGTGCGCAAACACCCACTCCTTCTTGGCCGCGTCAATCAGACGTAAATTATTGATGCAATCTTTCGCGTTTCTTTGAAGCTCATACTCTTTTACTGCGGCATCGATCTGGCGGAGGTTGTTGATACAGGCATTTGCGGCGCTCGTGCTTCTTGCTTTGATGAAATTGGGAACTACGACGACTGCGAACAACCCGATACAAAACGCAGGCAGGACGATCAGAACTCTGGCTTTCGGCGACATTGTTGAATTCCGCTGCGTTATCAGGAAACAGCCGGTGCCAACCAAGCCGACGGTTAAAACTACCACGATTGAAGAGAGGCAAAAAGGCAATAATGGTTCCGCGCCTAAATTAGCAAATCCCAAGACTGCGAAACCGCCCGGCACGATAGCCAAAACAAAGCAGCCGATTCCTAGAATGACTTTGAGATACCGCATTTAACCAATCAAACACCGCACAAATTGTGCCGTTTCGGACTGCATACGGTGGACTTCACGCTTCAGCGTGTCAAAGCAACCTGAATATTGAACTCCAACAATTTACCTTCTCCGCCGGGCCATGCCGAAGTGGTAGCCGCCGTGGACGCGCGAGCCGCGGGCTTTGCCGGGAAAACCGCCTTTGGGCTGGCCGGGCTTTCCTTCCTCGAACAGCATCGTGTATTTGTAATCGAAATTTTCCAGCTTCACTCGCGGGATTTTCTGGCTGATGAAACGTTCGATGGCGAACACGTGGCTTGCGTCCTCAGCGGTCATGATGGTGAAAGCGTCGCCGCTCGCCTCGGCGCGCCCGGTGCGCCCGATGCGATGGATGTAATCCTCCGGATGCTGCGGCACGTCGTAGTTGACCACGTGGCTCACGTCCGCGATGTCAAGTCCGCGCGCGGCGATGTCCGTGGCCACGAGCGCCTCAAATCGACCATCGCGGAAACCCTTGAGCGCCTGCTCGCGTTCGCGCTGGGTGCGGTTCGAGTGCAGCACGGCCACGGCGTGGTTGTTGCGCTTGAGCAGTCCCGCAATGCGGTCGGCGCCGTATTTCGTCCGGCAGAACACCAGCACCGAGTTGTAATTCACGCGCTTGAGCAGTTCCAGCAGCAGATCCGATTTTTGCGAGTCGGCCACGGGATAAATGACGTGCTTGACGGTTTCGGCCGGTGTCCGGCGCGCGCCGATTTCAATTGTTTCCGGATTGCGCATCGCCCATTGAATGAGCGTTTCGATTTGCGGCGGAATCGTCGCGGAAAAAAGCGCGGTGTGCCGCTGGCGCGGGCAACGTTCGACGATGCGGCGTACGTCGGGCAGAAACCCCATGTCCAGCATCCGGTCAGCCTCGTCGAGCACGAGGAACTGGACTTTGTCGAGCCGCACTGTGCCGCGTTCGAGGTGATCCAGCAAACGACCGGGTGTGGCGACAATGATGTCGGTTCCCGCCCGCAACGAGTCATTTTGGCGGCCATAACCGACGCCCCCGAAGACGACGGTAATATTCAAATTGGTGAACCGCGCGTAATCGCGGAAGGCCGTTTCCACCTGCGCGGCGAGCTCGCGCGTCGGCTCCAGAATCAAAGCGCGCGGGCCGGCGGAATTATGCTGGTCCAGTTTCGAGAGAATGGGCAGGGCGAAGGCGGCGGTCTTGCCGGTGCCAGTCTGGGCGCTGCCGATGACGTCGCGTCCGGCAATCACGAGCGGGATGGCGCGGAGCTGGATGGGGGTCGGGTCGATGTAACCCGCGGCGCGCACGCCATCGAGGGTTGTCGGAGCAAGGCCTAATTTACTGAAAGGCATAAGTAATCTTAGCAGGGCGTTAAATTAATGGAAGCAAGGAATTGGCTCGGAGGGACGAGTTACACGAGTCCCCATTCGTAATGGTAAAAGTCAGGGTCTCGTATAACTCGACCCTCCGATAAAGTGGTCACGACGGTGATTCAACCGCCTCCTCGCTCGTTCCGTCAGGAGGCGTGACCACGGATTCGGCAGCCGGAACCTGGGCTTCGAAGGGTGCGGTCGATTCAGCCGTTGGCGTTTGAATCTCCGCCGCCGGCGCAGCCGCGACCTCGGCGGCCGATACGGGTTCCGTTGCCGAAATCGTTTCGCCTTCCGCCACCGGTTTTTCGGCCACCGGTTTTTTCTCCGGTTTGGGCGGCCGGGGCGCGGGTTTCTTGGCAGTCTCCAGCCGGCCGTCGGCGAACTCAATAACGTGGCCCTGATGCACGAGCCAGTGCAAATCGGCGATGATGGCGTTTTGGTCCGGCGTCGGTTCGGCAGCCGCAACGGGAACTTTGGGTGTTCCGCCTTCCACCGGCGCAGCGGCCGGCAGCGCTTCCGTTTCGGGCTTGATTTCAATGATCGCCGGCGGCGGCGTGGGGGCGAGCGTTTCCATCAACTGCCGCCGGCTGCATTTCGGATGCGCATTGATGTGGGCGATGAGGCGCCGGATATTTTCCGACACCGGCGTGGTTTCGAGGTCGAGGAACTGCGGACGCGCCACGGAAACGTGGGTGAAAGTCTTGTTGACCTTGAAGAACTGCAGACCGTGCGTGGCAAACTGCCGGCTGAGTTCGGTGGCCAGTTGCAGCGGAAAATGTCTTTGCTGCTCCCATTCGGTACGCACGAGTCGCTGCAATTCGCGGCTGCGCAGATTCCGGCTGGGTACCCCGGCGACGGTGTGCGTTTCGACCGATTTGATGATGGTTTCCTTGTGCGTCACGCGGAAATGCTTCTCGACCTCCTCCAGGTTCGGCAGCTTGAGCGGTTCGGGCACGTTCAAAACGACGTATTCGGTTTTGAAGCTCTGTTCCTCGACCCACTTTTTGACGACGGCCTCGTCCTTCACGATCTTCACGCGGGCCTTGAACACGTCGAACGGCATCCGGGCGAACCGCTCGGCGTGCAATTTATGCAACCGGTTCTGGTAATCGTGATGGTTCGGCGGGCCGAGAATCACGCCGCTCATGCCGCATTGCGCGACAAACGTGTACGTGCCCTTGGGCGGCTCGGTGGCCGTGCGCTCGGCCTGGTAAAACGTGGCGAAAAGATTTTTCAGGACGTGCGCGATCGCCTCGTCCTCGCTCAACCACGGCGTCTCGTCCAGCGCGCAAACGAACAGGGGCTGCGAGACGGCACCTTCGGGCTTTTTCTTCACTGCCAATCGGACGGTGTAGCGTTCCGGTTTTTGCAGGACGAGCTGCGCAATCTGGAACAGCGGATACGCCCGCCCGGTCATTTTGATCTGGCGCGCCAGCGATTCGACGCCCCTTTCATCCGGCAGAAAAGTGACGGCGATCTCCGGCAGCGGCGCGGGTGCTTCGCGGCGTTCGTCCCGCAAAGGGGGACGGCGGTCATCGCGGCGATCAAATCCCTTTCGACGGTCGCCAAATTTCGAACCGGCGCGTTGCGGACGGGGACCGCGCCGTTCGCCGAACGATTCGCTGCGTGACCGTTCCCGGTGGTCACCGCGACGGCGCTCGGGCTTTGCGCCCTCGTCACCGGCAAACTTTTCATACCGGTTGGCCTCGGCCTTGCCCTGTGCCCACGCGGGCTGGAACAAATTCTCCAGATCCAAATCCATGTCGGGAATGCTGCTCATGGGAAAACGGCCGGACCGTCGTCAGGCGGCCGCTCGCTGGGTGAGGATGGCGCTCACGATTTTCTGGGCGAGCGCGGGGTTTTCGGCGAGCGCCTTTTGCGCGGCCTCTTTGCCCTGGCCGATCAATTCGCCTTCAAATTGCAGCCACGCGCCTTTTTTGCCGACCACACTGGCCTCCACGCCCACATCGAGGATGCTGCCTTCCTGGTTGATGCCGTGGTTGTAAATGATGTCAAATTCGGCCTCGGCGAACGGCGGCGCGACCTTGTTTTTGACAATCTTGACCCGGACGTGATTGCCGATGGCGTTGCCGGCGGCGTCCTTGAGGGTGTCCTTGCGGCGGATGTCAATGCGCACACTGGCGTAAAATTTCAGGGCCTTGCCGCCGGGGGTCGTTTCGGGATTGCCGAACATCACGCCGACTTTCTCGCGCAATTGGTTGGTGAAAACACAGGTCGTTTTGGACTTGGCCAGAATCGCCGTGAGTTTGCGCAGTGCCTGGCTCATCAGTCGCGCCTGCATGCCCATGGTGGCCATGCCCATCTCGCCTTCCAGTTCGGCCTTCGGCACCAGCGCGGCCACGGAGTCAATCACGATGACATCCAGCGCGTTCGAACGGGCGAGCGTTTCGCAAATGGTCAGCGCTTCCTCGCCGGAATCCGGCTGGGACACGAGCAGGTCGTCCAGGTTCACGCCCAGTCTTTTCGCGTAGCCCGGGTCCAGCGCGTGCTCGGCATCGATGAACGCCGCCAGGCCGCCGGCCTTTTGCGCGTTGGCGATGACATGCAGCATGAGCGTGGTTTTGCCGGAGGATTCCGGCCCGAAAATTTCCACAACGCGCCCGCGCGGGATGCCGCCGACCCCGAGCGCCAGATCCATGGCGAGCGAGCCGGTCGGGATGACATCAATCTTGACCTGCGCCCGGGCGTCACCCAGGCGCATGATGCTGCCTTCGCCGTAGCTTTTGGTGATGGTGGCGATGGCGGCGTCCAGCTCGCGCGAGCGCGACGCAGCTTTCGGTTCGGAGGCGGATTTGTCGGCGGCTTTTGCAGGCATAAATTCGGGGCAATCTCGTTGTTGGTCGTCCGAACTAAGACCTTAGTAAATTGGCATGGAATAGTCAAACCCTGGATAAAAGAAACCGCGCGCAGAATGGTTGAAAACCCGGCCGGGCTCCGGCAGTGTGTCGGCATGAAAGCGATGAAATGGCTTCCCCTGGTCATGGTTATGACCCTGGCCGCCGGCTGCAAAAAGGCCGAAAGCACCAAAGTGCCCGCGGACGCGGAGAACCAATTGCCCACGCAGGCGCAACCGAAATTGCGCACGCTGAAAATCTATCTGGGCGCGGAAACCCTGGACGCCGAGC
>DATEGR010000213.1:0-11746 GCA_035279985.1 Verrucomicrobiia bacterium | reverse complement strand
ACCATTCGTCGCCCTTGATGGGTATGGCAGGTTGCCTTCAGAGCGCTGCCGCAGCACCATCTGTTCCGGCTGGGCGTTGTTGAGGAAGGAACGGTACGAAGTGCCAGATGGCGGCCGGAAGTATGTCCTCTCCCGGGGGAGAGGAAACAGGTGAGGGCGGTCGACAAAACTGACTTCACTTTTCCGTCGCAAATTTTACTTTTTCCGCATGGCCGATATCGCTCGCGCACGTGCCCTCCGCAAAAGGGAGACCTGGGCGGAAAAGCTCATGTGGCGCTGGCTGCGTGACCGGCGCTTCAGCGGCTACAAATTCCGGCGCCAGCGTCCGAAAGGAATTTACTATCTCGATTTCTTTTGCGAAGAAGCGAGACTCGCCGTCGAACCCGACGGTTCAGGCCATGGCCATCCCGGTCAGCAAAGTCACGACGCCGAACGTGAGGAATTCCTGACGTCACCAGGAATCAAGGTTTTGCGGTTTTGGAATTCTCATTTGCGCCGGAACACCCATAGCATCCGCGACACGATTTTTGAAGAGTTGCAGAGGCGCGCGCCGCATCCGCTGCCGGATTATACCAGACCGATAAACAAACAATAATTTGATTAAAGATCCTCCCTCACCCCGGCCCTCTCCCCAAGGAGAGGGAGAATCATTTGCCGGCTCCCTCGAAAATTCGTGCGACGGCATTTGCCAGACGCGCGTCCATAAAACCAGAAACGGCCGAAAACTGTCCCTTCTCCCGGGGGAGAAGGCCAGGATGAGGGCGGGCGTGGAACCTGAATGGGTTCTACTCAAAATCCATCTCGTAGCTGTACACGTTGCCGCTGAGCTTGCTCCGGATCTTGCAGTTGGATTTGTTGACGACGGCTTGCATGGACTTGTTGTCCGTGAGCACCTCGGCGGTGAATCCACGGATGCCGTTGCGCCGCGCAATGCGCATCAGGTGCTTCAGCAGGAACGTCCCGATGCCATGGTTCTGCCACTTGTCGCTCACCACAAACGCCACTTCCGCCAGGTTCGTCTTCTGGTCCAGATAATAGCTGCCGACCGCGAGGATTTCCTCCCCGGAAGCCTCGGGCAGCGTGCCGACGATGGTCACGTCGTTGCGGTGATCAATGTACACGAAGTCCTGAATCTGATGTCGCGACACCCGTTTCTGATGGCTCATGAAACGATAATAAATTGTCGCTTCGGAGAGTTTGTAGAACAGGTCGCGCATCCGCGGCTCGTCAGTCGGATGAATCGGCCGGAAATTGAGCAACGTGCCGTTGTTGAGCAGATAGGTCGTCCGCAGTTCCTTCGGGCCGACGAGGATTTTCCCTTCCTTGTCCGACATGGTGGCGGAGAGGTATTTGGCTTCAATGGCTTCGCGGAGCAGGTCGGCACGGAATTTGGGGTGCGCGATGCTGATGAGCGCCAGCGCGCGTTCCTGCACGCTTTTGCCATGCAGATAGGCCACGCCGTATTCGGTGACGACATAAAACACGCCGGCCCGGGTGGTGACCACGCCGGCGCCGGGGCTGAGCTGCACGACAATGCGCGAGACGCTTCCGCCCTGGGCGGTCGAGGGCAGGGCAATGATCGCTTTGCCGCCGGGCGCCTTGGCCGCACCCCGGTTGAAATCCACCTGGCCGCCCACGCCGGAGAAAAATTTCGCGCCCAGCGAATCGGCGCACACCTGGCCGGTGAGGTCAATCTCCAGGGCCGTGTTAATCGCCACCATCTTGTGTTGCTGATGAATGATGAAAGGGCTGTTCACGTATTCCGTCGGGTGGAAGGCGAACATGGGGTTGTTGTCCACGAAATCATAAAGCTTCTGCGTCCCCAGGCAGAAGCTGGTCACCACCTTGCCCCGGTCCACGGTCTTGCGCGCGCCGGTGATGACGCCGGCTTCAATCAATTCAATGACGTCGTCGGAAATCATTTCGGTGTGCACGCCGAGGTCCTTTTTATCTTTAAGGAAACTGACCAGGGCTTGCGGAATTCGCCCCAGGCCGATTTCGAGCGTGGAACCGTCGTCAATCAAGGCGGAAAGATTCTCGGCGATTTGCTTGGTCGTGTCGGTGACTTCCGGCGGTTTGACTTCCAGAATGGCTTCCTCGCCCGGCACCAGCACGTCAATGTCGTACGCGTGAATGAACGAATCGCCCAGCGTGCGCGGCATCCGGGGATTGACTTGGGCAATGACCAGCGACGCATTCGCGGTGGCGCTTTTGACGATGTCCACCGAGACGCCCAGGCTGCAAATGCCGTCCTTGTCCGGCGGCGTTACCTGGATCAAGGCCACGTCCAGCGGCAGCTGGCCGGAATCGAAGAGGCGCGGGATGTCGGACAAATGAATCGGGGTATAATCACCCAGACCTTCCTGGATGATGTCGCGCACATTTTCCGCAATAAAGAAACTGTTCACACGGAAATACTGCGCCAGCTCCCGGTGGGCGTAAGGCGCCGTGCCGAAGGTGAGGAGATGAACAATCTCGGTGTCGGGCAATTCCACCGCCCGTTTGGTCAGGGCGCTGACCAGTTGCAACGGTTCACCGACGCCGGTGCCGATAAAGATGCGCTGGCCGGGCCGGATTTTTTTGACGGCATCCGCCGCGCTCAAGATTTGCGGCTGGTAGGTTTCCTGCCACTTGGGGTCGTATGAAATGGGTTTGGTTTGCATAACTTCAGAACGCATGCGGCAGCAGTAGCGCAGATTGCCAATCTGTGTACCCCGAAGGCTTTCGGGGCTGGTCGCCGATTGGCAATCGGCCAACCGTTGAATCAGTCGGATGTGATCGAACGTCGTGTCGTTCGCAGAATGCCATTCTGCGACACGGCAGACTGCCAGTCTGCGCTACTGGAAGAAATTTATTCATGAGAATTGCCTGAAGTTTTGACGTTGGCAAGGGTCATGCGCGCATCCGCCACATACGCCGGCATGCCGACCGGACCGACGATAAAGGGGTTGATGTCCAGTTCCTTGATTTCCGGGTAATCCGTGGCCAACTGGCTGATGCGTTGCAGCGCGCCGGCCAGGGTGTCCAGATCCACCGGCGCCTGGCCGCGCGCGCCTTGCAGCAGGGCGTACGAGCGCGTGCCTTTCAACATCTGCATCGCCTCCTCCGCCGTGATGGGCGCCAGATGGAAGGTCACGTCCTTCATTACCTCGACGAAAATGCCGCCCAGGCCAAACATCAGCATCGGTCCGAACTGCGGATCGCGCGTCATGCCCAGAATCACCTCGCGCCCGCGCTGGCCCATCTTTTCGACGAACACGCCGCGCAGGTGGGCGTCGGGCGCACGTTTCTGGATGCGCAACATCATCAGGTCGAACGCGTCGCGCACCTGCTCCGCGTTGGCCAGGTTGATGCGCACGCCGCCGAAATCGGATTTGTGAATGATGTCCGGCGACGAAATTTTCAGGACCACGGGATAACCCAGCCGTTCGGCAATCTCGACCGCTTCTTCGGTGGTCCGGGCAATTTGTCCGCCCAGCACGTTGAAATCGTACGCGCGCAGAATTTCCTTCGCTTCGACCTCGCCGATCTGCGGTTCGCCGCTCCGCATCTGCATATGGATGACGCGCTCCACGCGCCGGCGATTGACCGGGAACCGGGTCACAATCCGGGCCGGGCGCCGCCGCCACGCGGCGTAATCGCACATCGCCCGCAACGCGATGATGGCGCGGTCGGGCGACGGGTAATTCGGGATGCCCACCGCCATCAGTTTTTCCTTCGCGGCGGCCACTTCGGTGCCGCCCATGAACACGGCCAGCACCGGTTTCTTGCCTTTGTGGGCCGCACCGAGCTTTTCCGCCAGTTCCAGCGGGCGCGTCATGTTTTGCGGCGTCACGACCACCACAATGGCGTCAGTCTTTTCATCGTCCTGCATGACCTCGAACGCCTTCGCGTAGCGGTCGGGTTCCGCGTCGCCAATCACGTCCACCGGATTGCCGAAGGCTGCCGAGGTCGGCAAAAAGGCCCGGAGTTTCGCGTCGCTTTCCTTGCCCGGAGAAACCATTTTCAAGCCCAGGCCCTCGGCGGCATCGGCGGCCATGATGCCCGGTCCGCCGGCGTTGGTGATGATGGCCACGCGCTCGCCGTTCGGCAGCGGTTGCATGGCAAACGCGGCGGCATAATCGAACAGCGCCTCGAAATTTTCCGCGCGGATGACGCCCGCGCGCTTGAAAGCCGCGCCGTAGGCAATGTCAGCGCCGGCCAGGCTGCCGGTGTGCGACGAAGCCGCCTTCGCGCCCGCCTGCGTGATGCCCACTTTCAAAATGACCACCGGTTTGATGGCCGCCGCCTGTTCGGCGACGCGCAAAAATTTGTCGCCTTCCTTGATGCTTTCCAGGTAGCCGGCGATGACGTTGGTGGCCTTGTCTTCCGCGAGCGCCTGGATGAAGTCCGCCTCGTTGAGATCGGCCTTGTTGCCGAAGCTGATGACCTTGCCCAAACCGAGCTTCTGATCGGCCGCCCAGTCAAGGATGGCCACGCACAACGCGCCGGATTGCGAGATGACGGAAATTTTTCCCGGCGGCGGCACCGACGGCGCGAACGTGGCGTTCAGGTGGTGGTCCGTGTTCAGCACGCCCAGGCAATTCGGCCCGACCATGCGCGCGCCGCTGGCCCGGCAGAGTTCCACCAGTTCCTGTTCGGCTTGGGCCCCCGCCGCGCTGACTTCCCGGAAGCCGGCGGTGATGACAATCACGGATTTGGCGCCCGCGTCCAGGCAGCTTTGCAGCGCGCCCTTCACGTATTTGCCTCCCACCACAATGATGCCGAGGTCAATCGGGTTTTTATAGTCGCCCAGCGACTTGTAACATTTAAGGCCGAGGATTTCCTCGGTGCCGGGATTGACCGGAACAATCGTGCCGGTGAAGCCGCCGTTGACGAGGTTGGCCAGCACCGCGTGCCCGACCTTCTCCGGACTGCGGGACGCGCCGATCACGGCCACGGCTTTCGGATATAACAGTGTCTCAAGCATAAAATTCCGTCAAAACAGCTTCGTCGTTTTTCGGCGCGCCGCTTGCCAAACCTTGGTAAAGACTTAACCGATTTTGCAGAGTTTGGTCCGACCGGATGGGAAAAGCAATTTCAAGCCGGGAAACGTAGGACAGGCGTGGCGCCTGTCTCCATCCAAAAATTTCCTCTCACCAGTTGGTGACGGCCAATCAGCCCGGGAAACAACGCCTCAAGGCGGAAATTCAAAAGTTAGAGACCGGCGCGCCGCCCGTCCTACTGCCTGTTTACGGCTGAATCGTGCCAGGACAGAATTCTCCTTTGCGTTACCGCCCAGTTTGCGACCCGAAGAAGAATTTGGCTGCGCAGCCTATCATGGTATTAGGCCACGGATTCATTTCAAAAAGCTTGGTTTATTACTCATCTCTCTTGCAATCTGGGCGGCAACAATCTGATTCGTGCTGGCGAGTCCATCAATCAATGCCCGCAATTTTAATCGCTGCTCGTTTGTGAACCTGCTCGAAGCATAAACGTAATAATAGCTCGCAATCGGAAACGATAACATCTGGACTGCCTGCTGGTCTTGGCCTGAATCAATCAAGCTGATGGTGCGCGCACTCATCGAAGCCATGAGTGCATTGTGACTCTCAAGGCTCTCAACCATCGCTTGCATGGCTAAATTCGATGTGTGTCTATCGCAATAGCGATAACCAATGTAAAAGCCCGCAGCCAATCCAACCAGCAACAAGATAATTGATGTGACGAATGTTTTCATAGCGTGACGTGGCCTAACAGATAATCGGCGGCTGGGTATTCAGCCTAACCGTGGCCAAGATCAGCCTATCCTGTCTCACAGAAATGACTGTAAGTTGGCTTAACTTTCTGTCCAGCATAATGTTTTCGCAATTATGCGTCTGACTGCCGTCCAGCAAAGGCTGCATCTTGCCCACTGGGCCGGTGGTGGCCCGAACGTAGATTTAAACGGAGCGCGGCTGTCCCAGCCGCAGCGGGTTGGATGATGTGAGAACCGTCAGAATGCCGCGCCTTCGTCACCTGTCCGGGGCCGCTGCGGGTGAGACACCCGCGCTCCCAACGCCCAAAGACAATAAATGATGCTTCTTTAACAATATTTCTGTTTCAGTTTGACTCATCACGTGCTATGGTGGAAACAGACAACGAAAGGCACCCTATGATTCTGGATTATGCATTGGAAAAGTTTCCGCTTGAGGTGAAGTTGCGCGATGGCACGGAATGCGTCGTGCGCCCGCTGGGCAAGCGGGACGCCGCGCGGCTGCACAAATTCTTTCTCGCCGTGCCGGAAGAGGAACGGCTGTTCATTAAACAGCCGGTTTCCGACCGGGCGTTGTTCCAGGAATGGTGCCGGGAGGCCGATTTCGAGCGCAATCTGCCGTTGCTCATGTTACACGAGGAAAAAATCATCGGTGAAGCAACCCTGCACCAGCGCCTCGGCGGGTGGAAGCGCCACATCGGGCTGGTTACGGTCCTCACGGACCCGCAGTATCGCGGGCGCGACGTGGCGAAGATTCTGGTGGCCGAGCTGGTGGAAGTCGCACGCTCACTGGGGTTGCGCCGGCTGGAGGCGGAATTGAATGGCGAGCGCAAGGTGGCCATTAACGCGCTGGAGCAACTCGGTTTCAGCCAATTGCTCTGTCTGCCCCAGCACGTCCTTGACATGAACACCGTTCCGCACGATTACGTGTTCATGGGCGCCGATCTGCACCTGGACGAGGAATACGCCGGCGTGGGCGGGTGAGTGGTTAAGTAAAGCCAGCGGTTGGTGCAGTCTTACGCAGTGGGCTAAAGCGTAGGACCGGCGTCGCGCCTGTCTCTAACTTGCTAATCCCGCGGCTTCCATGGATATCGGTATTCACCACAGGCGCACGAATAATGAACAGAGAGCTTTTGCAAAACCGAAACAGATTTGGCAAAAGTCTCGAATGGCATTTGGAAGATGGAGACAGGCGCGACGCCCGTCCTACGGTAGTGCTCAGGCGCCGGATTTTTCGGTCTCCAGCCAGCGGACGGCATGGCGGACCAGGTCGGTCGCCGTTCGCAATTTTAATTTCTTCTTGATGTTCAGCCGGTGGACCTCAACGGTCTTCACGCTGAGGTGCAGATGCGCGGCGATTTCGCGCGTGCTTTCACCCTGGCCGATCATTTGAAACACTTCAAATTCACGGTCGGAAAGCAGTTGGACCGAGGAAACCACCGCCTCGGTGTGCCGGCCGGAGAAGGATTCCAGAATGCCCGCGGCCATTTTTTCACTCACATAAATCTGTCCGCTCAACACCTGGCGGATGGCGTGGAGCAGTTTTTTGCCGCCCTCCTGTTTCATGATGTAGCCGCGACCGCCGGCCCGGAGGACGCGTTCCGCATAGAGCGATTCGTCGTGCATGGAAACCACGAGGATCGGCAGTCCCGGCTTGAGTGCCCGGATGTCCTTGATGAGTTCCAGGCCGTTCTTGTCGGGGAGGGAAATGTCGAGCAGGATCAAATCCAGCGCCTGGCTGACGGCAAGGTCCATGGCCTGGCGGGCGTTGTCCGCTTCAGCGCAAACCTTCAGGTCCGCCTCGTTATCAATTAATTGTGCCAGCCCGGTGCGCATCATCGGGTGGTCGTCAACGATGAGCAGCCGCTTTTGGGGTGCCTTATTTTTGGGGGGCATGATGGTGGTTCGTTTTGGGCCGGATGATTCTGTTGGGGGCTGCCACGGTCACGCTGGTGCCGCCGCCGGCGTTCCGTGCGATGGCGAGCGTGCCGCCAATCATCCCGGCGCGGGATTGCATGATGCGCAAGCCCATGCCTTTGGATTTGGGAATTCGGGCCGGCAACCCGGAACCGTTGTCGACGATGCTCAGGGCCAACCGTCCGTGTTCTTCCTTTAATCGAATCAAAATTCGTTTCGCCTTGCCGTGCTTGATGGCATTGGAAACCGCCTCTTGCGCCAGCCGGAAAAGGTGGGTGGCGGCGGGATAATCCTGGACGAGGACCGGCGGGTTGCAGTCAAACCGGCAGGCGACGCGGAAAATTTGCTCCGTGTTCATGGCCAGTTCCTGCAACGCGGACATCAGTCCTTCCGATTCCAGGGTCACGGGCGAAAGGCCGCGCGCCAGCAGGCGCGTGTGGCCGATGGCGTCGCGGACGTTTTTGGCGATGTCGCCCGCGCGGGCGGCGGCGGCTTTCGAGCGCCGGGCCAGTTTTTGTTCCAGCACCTGGCTCATCAGTTCAATGCCGGCCAGATGCTGGCACAGACCGTCGTGCAAATCCTGCCCGATGCGGCGCTGTTCGCGCTCGCTGATTTCCAGGATTTCCTTTTCCAACTGCTTGCGTTCGGTGATGTCGCGGATGAATCCTGTGAACAGCCGCCGGTCAGCCAGCCGCACTTCGCTCACGGAAAGGTCCATGGGAAACACCGTGCCGTTCTTCCGACGGGCGACGATTTCGCGGCCGATGCCGATGATTTTGGCGTGGCCGGTGCGGAGATAATTGCCGAGGTAAGTGTCGTGCTGTTCGCGATGCGGCGATGGCATGAGGAGGCTGACATTCCGGCCGATGACCTCTTTCGCCTTATAACCGAAAATCCGTTCCGCCGCCAGATTGAAGGATTCGATGATGCCGCGTTCGTCAATGGTGATGATGCCCTCCACCGCCGTTTCCAGGATCGCCCGCAGGCGTTCGGCGCTGTCGCGCAACGCCGACGCGGAACGTTCACGCTGGGTCCGGTTGCGCGTGGCGTGCCGGGACCGGAGCTGCTGGATCCGGGCCAGCAATTCGGGTTTGGACATTTTCCGATAGTCCTTCATTTCAAGAGCGAAGAAACTATCGGGAAAATCCCCGTTGATGCCAATAGCAAAGGAGCGATGGGTAGCGGCTGACGGGTGGCAAGCATCCCGCGTTGTGGCTTTTCTGCTCACGTCACGTGTCACCCGTCACAGGTAACGTTTAGTGTGCCAGCAATTGTGCCCGGTAGTCGGTGGGGGACTGGCCGAGGAGCTTCTTGAACACGCGGTTGAAATGCGTCAGGGACTGGAACCCGACTTCGAACGCGATTTCACTCACGCGCAGATTGGGATTGAGCAGGAGATTTTTCGCCTTTTCGATGCGCACCCGCGAGAGGTAATCGGTGAAGTTGATGCCGGTGACCCGCTTGAACATCTTGCAGAAATAGAAAGCGCTCATGTTGACCGCCTTGGATACATGGCCGAGCGAAAGCTTTTCCGCCTGATGCTCGCAAATATATTCCTTGGCCCGCTTGATGACAGGTGATTCGGAATTCTCCTGCTGGATGAAGACCTGGTTGCTGATCATCGCCAGGTGCTGGGCAAAAATGGCGAGCAATTTGACCACCGATTCGTGTTCTTTGGCGGACACCACCTTGCCGGCAAAATAGGCTTTTTTCAACGCATCACGATCCACCTCCAGGCCCCATTCCTCCACCTGCCGGGCAATCCGTCCAAATTGCGCCTGGGTCGGTTTCTTGCGGAACAGTTGCCCGGTCTGGAGATAACCAATCAGCCGGTCGCTCAAGCGCACCGGGATGGCAGTTTCGCAGAGTCCCGAGTGGCAGGAAAGCGACTGCGGTTCGAGCGCCGCCTTATCGCAGAGGCGTTCCCGCACCTGCAAACACGCCGCACACGCCCGGCTTTTCTGCGACATCAATGCGCAAAACGGATTCTCATTCCGCTTGCCGTGATACGGCAATTGCCAGGTCTCAATCGGCTGCAGCGCGATCGGCAATCCGGTCATGTCGTTAAACGCCCGTTCGTAATCCTGATAGACCTTGGAAGTGATGAGCGCCTCGACCAGGGCACGGTTGGCATTGCCATTTCCGTTGCCGTTGCCATTTCCATTAGGCGTGGCAACCATGTTATCCCGTTTGGCATTAGCGACGCTTTTGGCTGCAACCGCGCCGGTGTCACGCGATTGAGGCTGGGCAGCGGTACCGCAATGCTCCTGGAACGTGGCCGAAGCCGGCTGGCTGCCCGAATCGTGCCGAACAAATGTTGTTTGCATGACGACAAATTAGGTGAAGGCGGGGATTCCTACAATTGGTGCGCAGCCTGATTGGGTGCAGGGGCAAAACACTAGCTATCTAAGGGAATTCCTTATGGCGCGGACTTTGGGCTTTGAAGTCGTGGCGTGGCCGCATATAAATTTCACGTGTTTCAACCGGGCCAACCCGCCATCAATGCCGACACGCGCTTTTGCGCAGTTTATGGCTTGCCCATCCGCCATTCCGCGTCGCCCGCCATGCACAACGCCGCGTTCGCCGCGCTTGGCCTGAACTGGCGTTACCTCGCCTTTGAAGTCCATCCGGATGATTTGCGGGCTGCGATTGAAGGCGCCCGGGTGATGGGCTTTGCCGGACTCAACCTTACCGTGCCGCATAAGCTGCTCGCGCTCGGTCTGGTGGACGCGCTCGATAAATCGGCCAGGAAATGGGGCGCGGTCAACACCATCCGATTTGAATCCGCAGGCGTGGACGGCCGGGCGAAAATCCGCGCGGTCGGTTTCAACACGGACGCCGATGCGGTGGCCGCTGCGTTGCGCGAGGATTTAAAACTGGAATTGCGCGGGGCCAGGGTGCTGTTGCTGGGCGCGGGCGGGGCGGGGCGGACGGCGGCATTGAAGTTCGCGGCGGAAAAGGTCACGGAACTTTTCCTGGTCAACCGCACCCAAAGCAAGGCCCGGGCGGTGGCGGCTGAAATCAAAAGGCAATTCCCGTCCCAGCGCGTCACGGTGGGTTATCCCGGATCAGGAGTGGATTTGCTGATCAATGCCACGTCGCTGGGCCTGAAGCCGGACGACCGGTTGCCGCTGAATAAAAAGCAATTTCCCCTGGAACAGGCCCGGGCGGTCTACGACATGATTTATCGCCCGGCGGAAACCGCGCTGCTCAAAGCCGCCCGGAAGGCCGGGTGTCAGACGGCCAACGGCCTCGGCATGCTATTGCATCAAGGGGCAAAGGCATTTGAAATCTGGACGGGCAAACCCGCGCCGCTGGGCGTGATGCGCCGCGCGCTGGAGGCGGATGTCTATCAGTCCACAGTCCACACTCCCTAGTCGAATCCACAGTGAAAGGTTGATCATGAGCAAAATTCAAAAGTTCGAAGACATCCTGGCTTACCTGAAACAATCCGGTCTGCGCGGCAGGAAATTCAAATGATACACTCAGCCCTCAGTTTACAGCCCACAGTCCATAGTCCAGCGGGCGACGGTTTATCGTTTTTTGGGGCCGGGCTCCAACCTTTAAACTGGCAAGGTTGGACTGGCAACTGTGGACTGGCAACGTTGGACTGGCGACCGTGGACTGCGGACTGGTCACTGGTGCCGTTCCATTTTTGGTCGCTGGTCTTCTTCGTGTTCGGCTGCATGGTCGGCAGCTTTCTGAACGTGTGCATCCACCGGATGCCGCGGGGGATGAGCATCGTCACGCCGCCGTCGCATTGCCCGCACTGCCAGTACTCCATCCCATGGTATCTCAATGTCCCGCTGGTCACGTGGCTGGTTCTGCGCGGCCGGTGCAAGAATTGCGGCGCGCCGATTTCACCGCGTTACTTCATCGTGGAACTGCTGACGGGCGTGACGTTTTTGAGTTGCTGGCTGGCTTTCGGCGGCACGTCACCGGTCCTCGCCATCCTTTACACCATTTTTCTCGCCGGCCTGATTGCGGCTACGTTCATTGACTTCGAGCACTTCATCATTCCCGACGAAATCACGTACGGCGGCATGGCGGTTGGACTGGTCGCCTCGTTTTTGTTTCCGGCGCTGCACGGTGGTC
>DATEGR010000212.1:0-6478 GCA_035279985.1 Verrucomicrobiia bacterium | reverse complement strand
CCGGAGACAGAAATGTGCCCACGTCATGGTGCTCAGCGGAATCAGGTTGTTGAACAGCATCACCCGGCTGGTACGCCAGCGGCGGAGTGCACTGTTCCAAAGCGCGTAGGGAATCACGCCGCCACACACGACACAAAACGCCAGCACGCCGAGATACCCCGTATTGACGGGCAGCCCGCGCGCGGCAATTTCCGTCAAACCGAACGGCAGCAGCAATACGCCGGACATCCACATCGTGTGCGCGGCCACTTCCGTGCCGCTCAGTTGCACGCTCAAAAACCGCACCTGCCGGCTGAAATACGCCCAGAGGACACTGCAAGCCAGGCCAAAACATTCTCCCAGCAAATCCAGCCTGGCCGTTTGCAGCGCCGGCCACAACAAGATCAAAACGCCGCCGACCGCCAGCATCGCCGCGCCGTACCGTTTCGCGCTTGCCCAGCTTCGTTGCGGCCGTTCCTCCCACAACAAGGCCCAGACCGGCGACGCGCCCAGATACAACGCCACGTGGGACGCACTGGTCAGCCGCAACGCCCAATTGAAAGCGACGATGTATACCGCCAGGCTCAACCCGCCGCGGAGCCACAGTTGCCGGCGCAAACCGGCAGTCGGCGGATGCCGTTCACCCAGCCATGCGGTGTAACGCAACACGGCCAGCAACACTGCCCCAGCCAGGAGAAAACGGATGCTGCCGGTCCAGATGGGGGGCCAGGCCGTGACCAGCCATTTGGTGCCGGCGTTGTTCCCGCCCCACAAAAAGACCGTGAACAACAGACTGCCGGCGATGGCGGTGTTATTTCTGGTCTGCGACACGGCGGGAGTTAGCCAATGCGCAAGCGGCTTGCCAATTAAATTTGTAAAGAAGTTGGTACATTTGAAACCATTGGCGGGACAGGGCTCCGTCACGCCGTAAGGAGGAGCAGCGCGCCGCGACGCCCGGACGGCGTGCCGCGCCGTCCCTGCCATACCATTGACTCGCACGACTTTCGCCTCAGTTCGGAAATTGATTTTACCACCGGGTGTGCCTTAACTTGGTCATATGGATCATTCGCCCGGTTTTCTTAAAGTTGTCAACGATGCCAAATCGCGTGTGCACGAAATCACCATCGAACAGGCGCGCGAACGGCTGAAACGAAACCCTTGCGCGGTTTTCATGGACGTACGCGAAGACCACGAATGGCAAAAGGCGCACGCTGCCGAAGCCGTCCATCTCAGCAAGGGAATTCTGGAACGTGATTTGGAGAAATTGTATCCCGACCCCGCCGTCGAAATCATCATGTACTGCGGCGGTGGATTTCGGTCGGCACTTACCTGCGACGCAGCGCAGAAGATGGGTTATCGTAATGTTCACTCTCTGGCCGGTGGTTACAAGGCCATGGCCAAATCCGGCTGGCCGATGACAAGCGGCTAAATCTCCTTAAAGACTTGAAGCGGGAGGCGCGATGGCAGGCCGGATGAGTGGTTGAGGTCTCCACTTGAGCAAAATGCCGACGGTCATCGTCCCGCGAGGGACCAAGCTGTTTTATTGGTCGGGTGGTGAAGCTACCCCGCCGTTGGCAAAGTGGATATCATCCAACTCGATGCTCGAAACCGCCGCATCGGTACTCAGGATCTCGAAGAACTGACTGACGGCGGTGAGATCCACTTCGGGCTCAAAGTCGGAGATGGGTATGCTGACCACGTGCCAGTTGCCGTCGCGGACGAATCCGTAGGGATCGCTGCCGGATTGGAACGTGATCCATTTCTGGCCGACTCCATCGATGTTGCCGCTCTTCATGCCGATCATGAAGGTGGTGCTGGTGGTGGTCTTCATGGCGAACTGCAATTGGCTGCCCGGGTAGCGGAAGGCCGACAGGTTGTACTTAATGTTCGGCGTGAAGGCCATTCCCGTCCAACCGAGCCCGGCCGATTGGAGACTGATATCCTGCGTGCCCTCATACGGATTTTGTGTGCCGGGCACCATCGTGTTTGCCCAGATAAAGAAGTTGCCTTGCAGACCCAGGGTGAATGATCCCGCAGTCTGGTGTGACGCCGTCTCGGTATAGACGCCGAAGTCGCCGTTTTGCGGGGTCACCCTGGCAGCGCTGGGCTCCCACCAGACATTGTCGATGGACAGGTTCATCGCCGAAGGCGCGTTACCGACACTTGAGATCATGAAGAATTGGCTCATGGTACGAAAATCGGTGTTGGCAAACCGGTTCAAGGGAATTTTCAGGGAATGCCACTGGCCGTCGCGGGCAAATCCGAACTCCGAGGTCTGGTCGGTTCCCAGCGGAAGCCAGAACTCGCCGCCCCGGCAACTCTTGATTCCCACTTGCATGGACGTGGCGTCCCCGGCGGTGGTCCGAATGTCAAAGTGAAGATACCCGTCCGAGTAATTCATCATGTTCCGGAAATTCGGCAGAAAGACTCCCATGCCAAACCAGTTGCCGCCGGCGATATCGAACGACCAGCACGTGGAGCCTTCGGAAGGCGGCGGCGGGTTGGCGCTCGGAGTCATGTTGTTCCAGATGTAGAGTGCGGCATTGTTACTGTAAGCAAAGGCGGTGTTCGGGTCCGAGTTGGTGGTGTAGGTGAGGGAGTCGTTGACCGGCGTGGTCTCGGTAAATACCCCAAAGTTGCCGGATTCCGAGGCATTATCGCCAAAATACAACCGGGTAAACCCATTATTGGAAAGCCGGATCCAATCGACATACATCCGGGCCGGCATGGTGGCCGTGACGCCGGCGGGACTGTAGACCCCGGTATAGGAGGGATTATAGCCGCCGACGGCAATGTTCAGGATCGGGAACATCGGCTGATGAAACTCGCTGAGATAATCCGCCGTGATATCGAAGGACCCGTACTGGACCCCGTCGAGATAAAACGAGATCGTGGTCGGCGTCCAGGACATCTTGTAGAGATGATAATCCTGGGTCAGGTCCGCCGCGTTGGTGAGCCATGTGACGTAGTTGCTATAGCCATTCGTGGCATTTGAATAATGCACGGCGGAGTCAATCAGCTCCTGCTGAATACCCTGGGCGATCCCGGCGGCGCTGCCCATCTCGAGCACGTCCACCTCACCACAGGCGGGCCAGACGATCGCGCCGGCATTGTTGCCCATGAGCCAGAACGCCGGCCACAAACCGTTGGCGGTATTGGGGAGTTTGACGCGGGCTTCGAGGTCACCGTACATATAGGCGAATCGTCCCTGGGTGAGCATGCGCGCGGACGTGAAGGAGTTACCGAGATAATTCTCACGGCGCGCTTCAATCACGAGCGTTCCATTTGTAACGTACGAATTCTCGTGGCGGGCGGTATCATTTTCAAACTGGCCATTGCCAAAGCCACCGCCGCCGGTGTCATACGTCCACGTGCCGGGATCAATTGCGCTGCCATTGAACTCATCCGACCATACGACGCCACTGGTGTTGGTCGAAACCTGAGCCTGCATGGTGGCCGGCTCGCTCTGACCGTTGGCCGAGATCGTGATGATCGACACGAAATAGGTTTCGCCTGGCGTCAGGCCGGAGAGGACGGTGCTGGTCACGTTCCCCAGGTCTAAAATATTGGTCGTGGTTCCGTTGGTATCACCGTAGAACAGGCGATAGTCCGTCACTCCGGGCGAAACGCTGGCCGTCCACGCCACGTTGAGGGATTTCGTGGTTCCCGTGGGCACCAGATGCAGGCCGGTTGGCGGAAGAACAACCACCGGAGGAATGAACAGCCGGAAAAACATCGCGCCGTTGGTCGTTGCGGCCAGAAACGACTTCGTGGTCCCGTCTCCGACAATCACGGAGGAGTTGGTGTTCCAGGCGGCGGTAGAAAGATTGGCGGTTGATTCCGGGAAATACTGAACGCCGGAAGCGCTCGGCCAACTGATTTGAATCATTGGTCGGCTGGTCACTGCCAGGATATTGGTTTCAGGTGGGGTGCCGGGGCTGGAACTGCCACTCCCGAACACGACGTCATCAATATCAATGTTGGCCGACTGGGCTGGAATCGCCGCCCCGGCAAAGTGGAAGTAGATCGTTGCCGACGTCGCGGCGGCAGGAGCGGTAACCGTGTTGCTGATCAGGGCATAGTCGCTGCCAGCAGTAAGATTGAATGTTTGGTAACCCGTGTCCCCGCCGGCATTCCATAGAATTCGCCACTGTGAACTCTGACCCAGGCTGCCCGCCAGTGCCTTCGCGTAGAAAGCGAATGGGTAAGCCTTGCCCCCCGTCACCGGTACATCTGTTTGGTTGAACTCGACCACTGGACCCGCACCGGTGCTGGCCAAATGCACTTGAAAGTCGAATGAACCGCCGTGCGGACTGTCATTGGTGCGAACGGCATACACCGGGCCCCCAGCGGCCGTATCCACAGTCCAGTTACCGGCGCTGATTCCGCTGCCGGCCTCAAATCCCCCGTTTGCCGGGCTTGCGAAAGAAGGGGGTGTCCCCGGAACTATTTCCAAATCCTGATACTGCCGGCTGCCGCTTGGAACCGGATCAAAAAATGTGTGCGTCGTGCCATCGCCGGCGACCGCCATGACGAGATCGGTCCAGGTGGCACCGGAGATGGGAGACCATTGCAGATAATAGCTATTGGTTGTATTAGGCGCCGGCCAACCCAACTGAACACCGGACTGAATGTTGAGCTGAACTTGCGCTCTGCTCACTTCCGTACCGATACCAAACGCCAGGGCGATCACTGCCAAATGGATGGGGAGTACTTGCCCGGAGATGACGCTGATCCTGCCGCTCGTGTTGAACATAGTATTTTATACTACACTTAAGATTGTGTGGTCAATGTTTTTGTGACGGAAAAGCGAGGCATTTTCTACATCCAACTTGTTCCAGAACCGTTGCTGAATTATTACCGTGGCAAGCGCGGCGCGATTGCACAAGAACAACGCAGACAAAAAACCAGGAGCCTGCTTCACAGGCTCCTGGCGTAATCTCAACCTGGTTCAAGCGCTTCAAGCCTTGCGGCTGCGACGCACTGTCCAGACCCCCAGCAGCCCCATCGCAACCAGGGAAAGAGACGCCGGCTCGGGAACTGGAAGGCTCAGCACGACATTGTCAATGCCCACTTGATCCATGGCCCCGATGTTAGCTCCCGTGGTCGCATCAAACTCGATATACAGATGATCGCTTCCCGCCACAGTCGTAAATGTGCCGGTGTAGGTCGTCCACCCGCTGGCGGATGGAAAATAAGGCCCCAGGAGGCCAGGGCCCTGACTGATTACTCCGCCGGTGGAGTTTTCATCGAATATGTGAATGAAATCAACTCCGCCAGCAGCCTGATTACCGCCGAGTAGATCGAACGAATAGGTGACCGTTAATCCTGCACCAACAACACTGCCATTAGGAGTCACCTGTGACAAAGCCAGATTATAGGCTTGCAGGGAATTGTTCAACCAGGCGTAGTCCGTTGGGTTACCGCCGGTTGGATTGACGGTGATGGTAGCCCCTGAAGCTGCATTCAATGGCGTCCAACCAGTCAAATCTCCCGTTGAGAAGTCGGGATTTACAATCAAGTTTGCTGAGAATGCCGGGTTCGCGATCAAGAGTCCCGTCAGACTCGCCAATCCGGTGATGGTTTTTAGTGTTATTTTCATGATGAGGCGTTGGTTGGTTGGAGGTTTTTGGAATTGTGTAAGTGGTTTTATCACAGCGCCGTGGTGGTGTCAATCGTTTTATCACGTTTTCGACGTTTTTCCCCGAGTCCAAGTTCGTCTTGCTCAATTTTATAAGACAGTAGATTGGCCAGTCTTTTGTTCGCATGGCTTTCTTGCGAAACATCTTCTGCACCATCGACGTTCCAGAGTCGCATCCACCTTGTTTGGATCATCCTGCACCGTAACGATGCAATTGGGCGGCTGCCAAAGTAGCGGCGACGCGGCGTCGCTTCTACCCTGGCGCGAGCTGCATCGTTACGGTGCAGGAAATTTCTTTGACCGTCACAACACCGGGCTCAATTTTCACGCATGGATCATTCGCCCGGCTTTCTCAAACTGGTGAACGACGCCAAGACGCGCGTCCGCGAAATCACCATCGAAGAGGTGCGCGAGCGGCTGAAGCAGAATCCCCTGGTAGTCTTAATGGACGTGCGCGAAGACCGCGAATGGCAGAAGGAACACGCCGTCGAAGCCGTGCATCTCGGCAAGGGAATTCTGGAGCGCGACTTGGAGAAGCTGTATCCCGACCCGGCCACGGAAATCATCATGTACTGCGGCGGTGGATTCCGGTCGGCGCTCACCTGCGACGCGGCGCAAAAGATAGGTTATCGCAACGTCCGCTCGCTCGCCGACGGTTACAAGGCGATGGCCAAATCCGGCTGGCCGATGAAAGGTGGCGCGTAATCTTTGGCAGCGTCTCGGATTTCAAAGATAGGTAGGGCGGGCAGTCCTCTGCCCGCCGCAAATGCAAAAAACGGCGCGCACGGAGTGACGCGCCCTACCGAGTGTAGCCGCGGACGTGAGTCCGCGCACTTTGAAGACAATAAAAGTCAGCGC
>DATEGR010000211.1:0-7587 GCA_035279985.1 Verrucomicrobiia bacterium | reverse complement strand
CACCGGCACAGTCTTGGGTCCCAGGTATGCCCCCAACCTGGTCGAAACGGAATCCTCCGGCCAAAAATGCGTAAAGCTCGTTGAGGCGGGGCAATATGTTGAGTTTACCGTGCAAACACCGGCCAATGCCATGGTGGTGCGTTACAGCTTGCCGGACTCCCGGGACGGCGGCGGAATCAACTCGACCCTGAGTCTCTACCAGAATGGAAAACTCATCAAAAAACTGCCCGTCACGTCACATTACTCATGGCTTTACGGCAAATATCCGTTCACCAACGACCCGAAAGCGGGCAAGCCGAGAGATTTTTACAATGAAGTTCGCCTGAAAAACCTGACCTTGGCCGAGGGTGACGTCGTTCGTCTGCAAAAGACCGACAAGGATGCCCCCGGTTGCATCATAGATTTGGTCGATTTGGAGAAGGTCGCACCGCCGCTGGCTGCCCCGGCCAATTCACTTTCCGTGGCCGGCTTCGGCGCGGGTGGCACGGGCGAAACCGACGATACCGAGGCGTTGAGGAATTGCATCTTTGAGGCCGGGAAACAGGGGAAAATCGTCTGGGTGCCGCCCGGGGATTACAAGTTGACCGGAGATATTATTGTACCGTCGGACATGACGATCCAAGGTTCAGGGATGTGGTACACAACTTTTGTCGGCGATGCCGGGCTTTATGGCCAGGCGGACCGGCGGGTGAGATTCAAGCTTGCCGGCAACAACATCCATCTCGCTGATTTTGCGATCATCGGAAAATTGAACTACCGCAACGATAGCGAACCCAATGACGGGATCCTGGGCGCCCACTGTAACAATTCCACCATCTCGCACCTCTGGGTGGAGCATACCAAAGTCGGCATGTGGTTCTATGTTTGCAGCAACGTCGTTGTGGATGGCTGCCGGCTTCGGAACACGCTGGCTGACGGCATCAACCTGTGCGTGGATACGCGCAATTGCGTGATCCAGAACTGCACAACCCGCAACACCGGCGACGATTGTTTTGCCATGTGGCCGGCGGCGTCCGATCAAAGCTTCGTTCAGCAGGCACCTGCGCCCGGGTCAAACGTTTTCCGGCACTGCACGGGCCAATTGCCGTTTCTCGCGAACGGCGGCGCGATCTACGGCGGCGCAAACAATTGTATCGAGGACTGCCTGTTTACAGATATTTCCCCCGGCTGCGGCGTCCTCATCAGCACAACTTTCCCGACGGCAGACGAGAGCGGGAGGATTGACAACAACTTCAGCGGAACGACGGTGGTCCGGAACTGCGATTTGATCCGCAGTGGCGGGTTCGACCACGATTGGGCCTGGCGCGCTGCCTTCCAGCTTTGCATGGATCGCCGCAGTATTTCAGGCGTGGATATCAGTAACGTGAACATTAGAGACAGTTTTTCCGATGGGCTGAGCATTGTTGCTCCGGGGAGCAAGCACGGTCAGGGCACGCTTTCCAATGTCCGCCTCGAAAACGTGAACATTCCCAACTACGGAATCGGGACCGACTCGTGCCACGGTTTGTGGGTTCGTAACGATGCCTGCGGCAATGTGACCATCATCAATTCCCAAATCGCTGATGTTCAAAACAGCTCGACCAACTTCGTCATCAAGAAATACACAATTTCCGACTCGATTAATACGCACGCGCCTCCCCATACGCAGACGCTGCAGAAGGCGGAGTCGAGGCGGGAAGCGCAGGCGGGTTTTGGACTGGCGCATGGCCGTTGAAGATGGCAGAGCGAAACCACCGCGTATATTTTCGCGGGGTGGGTGGGGACGCCATCGGCGCAACCATTCAAACCAAAGGCAGATTTGGTTCGCCAATTTTATTTATTGGCCGGCAATTTGTTTAGGCATAAAATAAATCGTGCCACGCCATTCAGTCATGCCGCAACATACGATTTGTCCGTTGCCTGATTTAACCACCCGAGAAAATAATGGCGCATTAGCGCGGTCGAGATGATCCGTCGTTGCCTAAAATGGTTGTTGATTCCGGGAATATTAACCGGCGTTAACGCAACGCAGGCGGTTGTATTGTGGAGTGATCTGGGCACAACCCTGGTTCATGATACGGGGGCAGGGTTTGATATCCTGGGCGGTGCGGTAAAAGAGGATGATTCTTCGACCAACACGCTTTATTTCAAGGTGCACGTGGACCCGCTGTCAGATGCGAGCACGGAAGAGTACTTCGCCGCTTTTGAACTGTATGAAGGTGACAAGGAACGTCTGGGCATCGGCAACGCGCTGAAGGCCTGGGCTTACAGCGCATTTCGGGCGGATGCCACGGGGCAATCCCACGAGGGCGCGGATTACATTGATTTGCATTCCTCCCGACCGGAGCCTTCCGCGCCGGGAACTTCAATCATTTACGAAAATCCGCATCGGGGGATTGAATGCACCATTGTTTTTAAGGTGCAATACGTTCCCGGTGACGATGACCTGGTGACCGTATGGCTGAATCCCGATCTTGGGCCGGGAGCCACGGAGGCGGCCCAGCCGGAAAATCTGATCACCCGCTTCAAAGCCAAAGCCACTTTCAATGAAATTCATCTGCGTCACGGCGGTGGCGGAGATGGCTGGATTTTCAACGACATCGCCATCGCGACTTCCTTCAGCGATCTGGTGGCCATGAACGGCAACGAAACCGGGATGGAAAATCGCGTGCTGGGGAAGGGGGAACCCTTGTTCACTTTTCAGTCCTGGCGAAGTGAACAAGGCCTGCCGCAGGATCGGGTCCGGGCGCTGGCGCAAACCAGTGACGGCTACTTATGGGTGGGAACGGACGATGGGGTGGCGCGCTTTGACGGCGTGCGGTTTGTGTCCTATGGCCTGCCGGAAGGATTGCCCAGTGGACCGGTGCGCACGTTGTTTGGCGACAGCCACGGGTCGCTATGGATCGGCAGCGTTGGCCAAGGATTGATTCGCTGGCAGGGGGGGCACTTTACCACCTTTACGATGGCCGACGGTTTGCCCTCTGACTCCATCAGCGCGCTGGCGGAGGACAATGAAGGGAGGTTGTGGATTGGCACTGAAGCGGGATTGGCCTTGTGGCAGGATGGACATTTAACATCTCCCAGGGCTGCGCAAGAATTCAAGGGCAAAGCGGTTACCGCGTTATTCAAAGACCCGGAAGGGAACATGTGGTTGGGCGCCACGGATGCCGGTGTGTTCGAATATCAAGCCGGGAAGTTCATTCCGCTGACAGGCACCGTGACCAAAGAATTGCTTCAGGATCCGCATTCGTTGCTAGTGGACAAGAAGGGCCGGGTCTGGATTGGGGCGGGGGACGACTTTGTTTTGTGCCGCGACGGTGAGCAGTGGCGGCCTTATCGGATTCCGCGTCACTTTGCTCGTTCCTATGCTTGTGTGCTGGGCGAGGAGCCGGACGGAACGGTTTGGGCGGGTTCTGTGAGCGAAGGGTTGCTTGAATTCAAGGATGGCAAACTGGTGACGATCAACGCCAGCAGCGGCCTTTCGGATAATGCCGTGGAGTCATTGTTGGTGGATCGGGACGGTAACTTATGGGTCGGCACGGAGGTGGGATTAAATTTATTGCGGCAGAAAAATCTTTTCGCCTATGACCAGAAACAAGGATTAGGTTATGGCGCGGTGAATGGCCTGGCGGAAATTGCGCCGGGCGTGATTTGGGCGGGCAAGCCGGGCGATGGTTTGTATCGCTGGGACGGAAGGAATTTCAGCCGGCTTATGTCCGCCAACTTGTCCATCATGGGCCAGCAAATCAACACGTTGCTGGCGTCCCGTAACGGCGGTTGTTGGGTGGCTGGGGCCGACGGCCTGCTGCATTTTGGCAACCCGATGAAAACGACGGACAAAGCGGAGTTGTTCCCGCTGCCCGGTGAGAACATTGTTTCTTTGTGTGAAGATCAGGAGCTTGGATTGTGGGTGGGAACGCGCGAAGGACAAATATGGCGGCTTCGTGGCAAAAAGTGGGAGGCGCAGACAAATTTACTTCACGCCATCACTGCCATCGTTCCGGGCATCCATGGCGCCCTGTGGATCGGGACTGAAGGCGACGGAGTATATGAACTTAATGGAGGCACGCACATGCACTTGGATACCGGCAACGGGCTGTTGAGTGACCTGATCCGCACGCTTTATCTGGATACCCAGGGCACACTCTGGATTGGCACGGCGGGTGGCGGCTTGAGTTGGTGGCGGCATGGCCGAATAACCACGTTGACCACTCGTGAAGGACTGCCGGATAACACGATTTCGGAAATTCTGGAGGATGGCAAAGGACGGCTTTGGCTGGGGAGCAATCGTGGCATCAATTGCGTAGGTAAAGCCGAACTGGAGGACCTGGCGGCGGGTAAAATTCCTGCCGTTTCTCCGCAGGTTTATGGCCGGGCCGAAGGGATGCTGTCGGAAGAATGCTCGGGGGGATTTTGTCCGGCGGGTTTGAAATCCGAGTCGGGCCAACTTTGGTTTCCTACTTTGAAAGGTGTCGTGGTCGTAGATCCACAGGTGCATTTGTCACGAATGCCGGCGCCGACGGTGTTGCTGGAGGAAGTTTTGGTGGATGATGTTCCCAGTAGCGGGTTCCAGGTTGTTCGCACGGCGCCCGGTAAAAGAAATGAAAAACTTGAACCTGCGAACTCAGGCAACACGGCCTTAAAACTCGGTCCGGGCAAACATCGCATTGAATTCCAATATACCGCGCTGGGGTTTGACGCGCCGGAACGCATCCGGTTTCGTTATCGGCTCGAGGGTTTGGATTCCGACTGGGTAGAGGCGGGAAACCGGCGGGTCGCCTTTTATAGTTACGTGCCGCCGGGCAGCTATCGGTTCCACGTCATCGCCTGCAACGCCGACGGGCTTTGGAATGAAACCGGCGCCACTCTGGCTTTAGCCGTTTCAAAATACTTCTGGCAGACATGGTGGTTTCTGGGCTTGTCCGTCCTGACACTTTTGGTTTTAGTAGTAGGGATCGTCCGCTTTGCGGTGAAACGAAGACTCCAACGCCGCCTGCAACAACTCGAGCAGGAACGCGCATTGGAGCGGGAACGAACTCGTATTGCCCAGGACTTGCATGATGAAATGGGCGCCAAACTATGCCGGATTTCATTTCTGAGCGAAGACGCCCGGCGAAATCACGACGTGTCGTCGGAGTTAAAGCACCAAATAGTCTCCATTTCCGACGCTTCCCGCGACGTGCTTCATTCGCTGGATGAAATCGTCTGGGCAGTCAATCCCCAAAACGACACGCTGGAACATGTGGCATCCTACCTCGGGCATTATGCCCAGGAGTATTTTCAGGAAACCGGCATTGAATGCAAAGTGGATATTCCGGAACGGTTACCATCCTATCCGCTTTCCTCGCAATTGCGCCATCATTTGTTACTGGCTGTGCATGAGGCTTTTACAAACGCACTCAAACACTCTCACGCTAGCCAGATCAGTGTTTTTGTGGTTTATGTTGGGTCAACATTGGAAATTGTCATCTCGGACAACGGCAACGGATTTGATCCAGCGATGATTGATCCTGCGGTGGCGGACGCCAAGGCAGCCACTGGCAATGGCCTTCGCAACATGTCCCGACGATTGGCCGAAATCGGCGGGCGTTGTTTGATCGAATCCCAGGTGGGACGAGGAGTCACTATTCGATTTGTCCTTCCTCTGAATCAGCCGGTGGAAAAATGGTGATACGATGATAACGGTTTCAATTGTTGATGACGAAAAAGAACTGCGCGAGTCAATCGAAGCTTTCATCGATGGCTCACCTGGGTTTCGCTGTGTCAGCGCCTACCACAGTGCGGAGACGGCCTTGAAACACCTGCCGCAAGACCACCCCGACGTGGTGTTGATGGATATTCATTTGACCGGCATGAGTGGGATCGAATGCGTGGAACGCTTGAAGACGATGCTACCCGGGATACAGGTGATGATGTTGACAGTTTACGAGGACACCGATCAGATTTTCAAGGCGCTGTCGGCCGGTGCGAGCGGGTATATGTTGAAACGGTCGACGCCGGCCAGGCTGCTGGAAGCAATCAAGGAACTGAATGAAGGTGGTTCGCCGATGTCGAGTTCCATCGCGCGCAAAGTAGTGGCATTGTTCCAAAGATCCGGGCAAATCCGTGACGATAAAACGAAACTCTCACCGAGAGAACAAATGGTGTTGGAATCCATGGCCAAGGGACTGACATACAAACAGAGCGCCGACCAGTTGGGAATCAGTATTGATACGATTCGTACCTATGTCCGTCGCATTTATGAAAAACTTCATGTCCAATCGCGGGCCGAGGCTGTGGCAAAGTATTTGCAGCATTAGAATTTAATCGAAAGAAAGACAAACCAATGATCTCGGTTGCAATCGTAGATGATGAAAAAGAACTGTGTCAGTCCATAGCAACATTTGTGAACGGATCGTTGGGATTTCGGTGCGTGAGCACTTACCATAGTGCGGAAACCGCGCTTAAACACTTGCCAGCGGAAAAACCTGACGTGGTATTGATGGATATCAACATGGCCGGGATGAACGGGGTGGAATGTGTGAGGCGATTGAAAGGGCTTGTCCCGGAAATGAAGATCATGATGTTGACGGTTTACGAGGACACCGACCAGATTTTTTCGGCGTTGTCGGCCGGAGCGAGTGGGTATATGTTGAAACGGTCGACGCCGGCCAAGCTGCTGGAAGCAATCAAAGAACTGAATGAAGGCGGTTCGCCGATGTCAAGTTCCATCGCGCGCAAGGTCGTGGCTTCGTTCCAAAAGACAGGACAAATCCGTGCCGAAAAAATAAAGTTGTCACCGAGGGAACAAATGGTGTTGGAATCCATGGCCAAAGGATTGACCTATAAACAGACCGCCGACCAGTTAGGTATCAGCATTGATACTATTCGCACTCACGTGCGCCGCATCTATGAAAAGCTCCATGTCCAATCAAGTACCGAAGCGGTGGCAAAATACATGCGGCACCAGGAAATCTGATTATGGAGTGTCATCACCGCCTTTCGATAATTTCAATCTGTTGTCGTGCCAGACTGTTCGTCGGATCAAGTTGTAAGACGGCGCGAAACTCCGCCAGGGCTTGGCTCGCCTTTCCCTGAACGGCCAGGGTGGCCGCCAGTTCTTGATGCCCTTCAACAAAATCCGGACGATAACGGATGGCCTCTGAGAATTGTCTTTTAGCTTCGTCGGTCTCTCCCTTGGCTGCCAGTTGAATGCCCAGTTGGTAACGGGCCTGCCAGAAGTCCGGTTTAACTTTAATGGCCGCATACAGACAAGCAATCACTTGGTCCCATTGATACAAAGAGGCAGCGGCATTGGCCTGGCTGAAATAATCCGCCGGGCCGTCCGGTTCTAAACTTGCCGCCTTCTGATAATTGGCCATGGCCGTGTCATTTTCTCCCCGATTTTGCTGCAGAAATCCAAGATCAATGTAGGTTCCCGCATAGTTGGGATTTGCACGGATTGCCCGATTGAACCACTGGATGGCTTGGGCGCTCTTTTGCTGGTTCGCCAATATCTCCCCCATCTCGTTCATGGCTTCTGCATAGTTACTGCGGATTGCCATCGCATGTGTGAGGTATTCAACTGCTTCAGCAACTCTTCCATCGGAGACCAACAATATGGCGGTA
>DATEGR010000210.1:0-4077 GCA_035279985.1 Verrucomicrobiia bacterium | reverse complement strand
CGCCAGCGTCGCGCTGCCCAACGCGTTGTTCGTCAGGCCCTGATAAATCAGCGCCCGGGCCGCCCCGGCCGGCATCAAGCCGAGGATGATCAAACCGATCAGCCGCCAGCGGGCCCATCCCCGCGCAGGGGCCGGCCGGAAACGCGAAATTGTCATCGGAATATAACAAACAAAGTTGCGGAAGCGTGTCTTCATAATCGTCTGATCCAGGGTTTGGTTCAGTCCTTCAGCCGGGTGGCGGGACCAGGGCCAAACAGCGGCACCGTCAACCTGCAAAACCTGCGACAAACGAAGGACAGGAATGGCCGTTATCATGCATAATCCAAGGGATAAGTCAATCTTTAACTTGCCCGCCTCGTGCGGTCCGCAGGAAACGCCGGCGCGTACGCGGCGAGCCGCGCCACCCGGCAGGCTGCGGACTAGCGGCGTGATCTGAAAGGCTGAATGCTGAATGCTGAAAAGCTATGGCGCGGCAAGGAGTTGGGTGTTGAGAGTCAGACCAGCTCGCGCAGACTCTCCCCCCCACCTTTGTGGCTTTTGCGCCTTTTCTGCGGCCAACGAATATGGCGGCGCGCACGAAGTGACGCGCCCTACCTTCGCGTTCATCTGCGGTTTGATTCGGGTCTGGCGTCTCGGATTTCGTGTCTAGGGCGGCTCGCGCGGACTCTCGCCCCACCACAGCGGACGGCTCGGCGATCCACCGCGGCGGTTTTCCTCAAGGAGAGATCAAGCGATAAAACAAGGTGCTGCCGCCCGTGCTGTTGGTGACGAAGTTATGATTGGCGACGGTCAACGGGAAGTTGGTGACGGCATTCCAGTTGGCGGGTGACAGGCTGGTGGTTGCCTGCAACCGGAAGGCGTTGGTCGGCACCGGCCAGCTCAACACCCGGTTCTGACCGGCGCTGGTAATGGTCAAAGACGGGATGGTGACCTGGGCAACGTGGGCAACGCGAATGGTGTAATTGAAGGTGTCGGCGATGTAGATGTTCCCGAAGGAATCCAGCGCAATGCCGTAGGGGAAGTTGAAACCGGCGGCGGTGTAGAAACCGTCCGCGGAACCATAACTGCCGGCGAGTTTGGTGACCGCGCCGTTGGTGGAGATGATGCGAATGAATCCATTGTTGCCCTCGGTGACGTAAATGTTGCCGACGGAATCGGAGGCCAGGGCATAGAGGTCGCCGAAGAGGGCGTTGGTGCCCTGTCCGTCGTTGCTTCCAAAATTGCCGGCCTGTCCGGCAATGGTGGTGACGACCCAGTTGGTGCCGGTGGAATCTTTTGTGAGTTTGCGCACGGTGTAATTGCCGGAATCGGCCACGTAAACATTGCCCGCCGGATCGCAGGCCAGGCCGTCCGGTGAATTGAAACGAGCCTGGCGGTTGGTGCCGTCGCTGCTGCCGCTCTGGCCGGGCATCCCGGCGATGGTGGTGACGGCCCAATTGGCCGTGGAGCCGATGCGCGTCAGTTTGCGGATGACGTTGCTGCTGTTATCCGACACGAAAACATTGGTGAAGCTGTCAACGGCAATGCCCCAGGGAGCGGAGAACACGGCGGTGGTATTGGTGCCATCCGCCCAACCTGCCGCGCCCGAACCGGCCAAAAGCGTGACAGTGCCGTTGGGGCTCACCCGATCAATCTGATTATCTCCGGAATCACAGACATACAAATTCGTGGCCGCATCCATGGCGACGCCTTCGGGGCCGGAGAAGGTGAAAGCAGGTACGAAATTGTTTACGGTGCCGGTGGGAGTGATTTTCCGAATCGAGCCGTCGTAGAATTCTGCCACGTAAATGTTGCCCGCCGGGTCACAGGCAATTCCCCAGGGATAAGCGAAGGTGGCATTCGTTCCGTTGCCATTGCCGGTGCCGAGGTTTCCCGTCTGCCCTGCCAGAGTGGAGATGACCAGGGCGGCTTTGACGGTCAACAATGCCGGCGGAGCGCTGGTTGCCATCCCCTGGCTGTTGGCAGCCACGCAGCGGTAAAGGTCTCCGGAAAGGCTCAAGTCAGTGAGTGTCGCGGCCAGATTGGTGGCGGTGGCGCCGGCAAAGGTGCCGTTGTTGGATACCGGAATCCAATTTGTGCTGCCGGCGGCCTCGCGCTGCCATTGATAGGTCGGCGCGGGGTTGCCGCTCGCGGTGGCGCTAAAGTTGACGGTCTGGCCCAGAACACCGGACTGGCTGCCGGGCTCGAGCGTGAAGGTTGGGGCAAGGGGCGGAGCGGTGCCGAAGGTAATCTGGACATCCCGATATTCATTGGGCGCTGTGCCGCCCCGGTCCAGCGGATGGATGGTGACGCCCTGGCCGCTGGCGGCCGCAACGTCAGTAAAAATGCCGCCGACATAGAGTCCCGCATCCTGGTCACTGGAGCCGGGGGTGTTCATGTCCAGCAAATCGCTTTGGCGCGTGTAGTTATAGCCCCATTGCACATAGACGCCATTGGTCATGGAGTAGTTATTGGTGAAATCATCGCGGCAGGAGACCCAATAGTTGTTGGTGCTGTCCTTGACGATCTTGAGCGCAAGCATTTCGGCGGGGGCGGAGGCATGGTTGTTTTGGTCAAAGGCGTAAATGCGATAGGTGCCGTTGGAAGCAACCGTGATTACCTGCGAATCAGAAACCCAACCCAGGATATTTTTAAACCAGGGACCGAAATCCGTTCCGAGGTTGTTCGCATTGTTGGCGCCCATGGTGTCATAGTCGTCGCCGTATTCGGTGTCCACGCCGGACGGGCTGATGGGATTGCCGTCGCTGACCTGCCAGAGGTTCGCGTGGTAAAGACCGTAGGTGTGTCCCAACTCGTGGGCGATGACGCGGAAATCAAATTCGCCGTTGCACCAGACGCGGGGACCGCCGACATCGGCCAGGCCGCCGTAAGTGATTTGGGAACTGGCGATGCTGCCCAGGCTGGCAAAGAACACGATGACGCGGTCGTAGTTGGCCATGGTATAATTGGCGGCGGCGGCGTTTTCGGCGTCGGAATGCAAGGTGTCGTTGAAACCGCCGGTGGCGTAATAAGCCGCCGTTTGCGGCATCCGATAAACCAAAGTCGTCACGGTATTCGTCAGCGAGGTGAGGCCATAGGAACTTTTGATGTAATACGGGGCGATTTGGGAATCGGCAAGATTTTGAACCGTGGCGGCAGAAAAACCTTCAGGCGCGCCGGGGAGGTCGGAAAAGTCAACGCGGATGATCAAAACATTTTTTCCGCCGGTGGTCCACGCCGTGGGCGGATTGGGTTGCGGGGTTTTGGGTTCCGCCAGCACGGCGTCGTTGTCCAAAGTGATGCCGCTCAAAGGCACACCGTATTGGCTGACGCCGCCAAGGCGTTGTCCAAAGACATGTGCCTGATAAATTCGAGTGCCAAGTCGCACAAAGCGGCGCAGCGGTTCGACCGGCGGCCCGCCTTTGGCGGCCACGGCTCCCTCCACAATAAAATCACCGGTGGTGTTGAAAGACGTTTCCAACTCACGCTGGATTTCCGGCGGCAAATCGGCCGGATTCGTCAGGGAGCGACTCAAGGCGAGGGCCGCCCGTGGATCGGATTCGATCAACGATTTCAGCAGGGTGCGGCGTTGGCGGGCGGCGGTGAGGCCTTCGGCCACCATGGCGGATTGGACCTGGCGATTGGTTTCGGCCCGGTAGCGCTCCGCCCAATTGGAAAACGCACTGGCGCCCGACGACGGATTTTGGGCATGAAGTTGATAAATGAGCGGGGTCAGGAGGATGGTGATGGCGCCCCAAATTGCCATTAAGAGTTTATAGGGTTTATTTGCTGGCCTCATGGCGCTGAGGGTGAAAGTTGATACAAGGAACTGCAACAAAAAATTGCTTAATTGAAAGAGCGGTGTTCGATGGAGATGGCTGGGGCCGGGAACCAGAGGTCGGTGGGCGGAGGGCAGAGGGCGGAGGGCGGCGCGGCAAGGGAGATTTCAAGGGAACATTGAGGTTGCGCCGATTTGACGGACGGAGAATTGGGTGAACAATGAACCCATAAGCCCATGAACACAATCGCCGTAAAAGTCCGCCGTAAATTCGATGAAACGTTTAAACGCGAAGCCGTCCAGAACTGGCTCCAAAGCGG
>DATEGR010000209.1:0-4453 GCA_035279985.1 Verrucomicrobiia bacterium | reverse complement strand
AGGAACAACAGGATAAGCAGGACGGTAACGCTGCTGAGCATGGATGAAAGCTGCGTCACGGCGCCGCTCTGGTAATTGACCGCCGAACGGGTAAAGGAGGACGAGCCGGGTGTCAGTCCGAACAGTCCCGCAGCGAGATTGCCCAAGCCCATACCCATGAGTTCCTGGTTGGGATCCAGATGCTGACCGCTGCGAGCGGCCAGCGTTTTGGTGATGGCCGTGGCTTCCAGCATCCCGATGATGGCGATGGCAAGAGCGCTGCCAGCCAACTGACGAACGATTGGCAATTGATCCTGCAAGGCGGGTAAATGTTTGAGAGTCGGCAACGCCGCCGTCAATGCGCCCTCATCTTTGACCAGATGAAATGGGACTTCAGGATGGAGATGGGCGAAAACGCCAGCGGCAATCGCCAGAAAAGCCAGCCCCAACAACGGCTCCGGCCAGGTCGGCCGCACGCGTTTGATGCCCTCAAAAATCAACAGCGTCAGCAAAGCAATGCCAACGGACCACCATGAAAAATTTCCCATGCCGATGGCCACTCCCACTCTCCCCAGCGTGGTCAGGAAATCCTCTCCCGCCGGGCTGGAAAATCCCATCCCATTGTGCAGTTGGCTGAATATCAACAGCACGCCGATGGCCGCTGTGTAACCCACCACCACCGAACGTGAGATAAATTTTGTGACTTCGCCGAAATTGAACAGCCCGGCGACAAATTGGACGACGCCGATCATAAATGCCAGGTAAGCAGCCAATTGCAGCGGGTGCAGGCCAAGAGTGGTGTTGGCCGCCAGCGTGGCCGCCGTGATGAGACAAACAGAAGTGGTTGGCCCGAAAACATGGTGATGTGAGGAGAAAAACAACGCGCTGAAAAATCCGCCGACCACCACCGATAGAATCACCGGCATGGGCGGCAGACCGAGAATCAGCGCAAAACCAATCGCCTGGGGAATGGATACCAGGGTCAAGGTCGCGCCAGCAATCGCGTCGTGACGCAATTTGTCCCACGAATAGCGCCGCAGTTCCGGGACGAACGGGAAACGGACTCGCGGCGGAGACAACTGCCAGCCACCCACGCCGATCCCCGCTTTGGAGAAGAGGTTCATCGCGGCCGGCCTGGGGGAAACAGGCAAAATCCACCCGCGCGCTGCCCGGTAAAGCAGATTGGAAACCTTTGCTCAAACACGTTATTAGCTTAAATCGTGTCTCCCCGAAAGCAACGGGAACTTGTCCTCTTGAAACCCTACCCCGCCACCGTGATTCCGTCCTACCAACTCACTGGCACGGTCATCTTTTTGCCGAAGCGATTGTGGTAATGCAGCTGCCGGTGCTTCTGGCCGTATTCGTGAACGAGTTTCGTCAATTTCACGTCGTAGCAGCAGTACTCCGCAATTTCCGCGAGCTTGCCGTCCTTGAACCAGCGGATGGCCTGCATACCTTCCGCCGTTTTTTCCACCCCAAACGTCGCCGTCGCAATCGAATCGAGCGAGAGCCGGTGCTGTAACTTGTTTTGCAGTTCCACCATCATGTCCAACGTCGGCAACTGCCGCAAATCGAATGTCGTATAACCGTGCAGCACTTCGTAATCGAAGCGCAAAATATTGAACCCCACCACCAGATCCGCACGCTGCAAATCCACCATGAGGTCGTTTACCTGTTTTTCGCCGTAAATTTTGTAATCACCGCGCCCGGTGCTAAAGGTCACGCCAATGCTCATGCCCATTTTGGAAATGTGGCTCCAGCCGCCCACCTCCTCGGCGGACTTCTGGGTTTCCAGGTCGAAATAGACGATGTTCTTCGGCACAGCCTTCAAATTTACGATTTACGATTTACGATTTACGAGCTTTTTCACAACTCGCCCAGGTTTGGTAAAAATCGCGAATCGGAAATCATAAACCAGGAAAAATTTGGACTTTGAACTTTGGACCTCGGACTTATATTCCCCGTATGGCATTGACACCTTCAACCATGCTGCCGCTCGGCACGACAGCGCCCGATTTCAAGCTGCCGGATACCAATGGCAAGACCGTCGCCCTGGCGGACTTTAAGGACAAGTCCGCGCTACTGGTTCTATTTATCTGCAATCATTGTCCCTATGTGAAGCACATCCGCACCGGCCTGGCGCAACTCGCGCGCGATTACTCACCACGCGGCGTTGCCATTGTCGGCATCAATTCCAACGACGTGGCGAATTATCCGGAGGACAGTCCGGCCAAGATGAAGGAGGAGGTCAAATCCGCAGGCTATACTTTCCCGTACCTGTACGACGAATCGCAGGCCGTTGCCCAAGCCTACCGCGCCGCCTGCACACCGGACATCTACCTCTTCGACAAGAACCGCGAGCTCGTTTATCGCGGCCAGTTTGACGACAGCCGTCCGGGCAACGGTGTCCCCGTAACGGGAAAGGATTTGCGCGCCGCGCTGGATGCCGTGCTGGCCGGCAAGCCCGTTTCGCCAAATCAAAAAACCAGCATCGGCTGTAACATCAAGTGGAAGTCGGGCAACGAACCGGACTATTTTTGAGGCTGTCCAGCCAGGTCTGAATGCATAGTTGTGCTGATTCCAGCCGGCATATTACGGCCGGCTTCGTTCAGTTTGTCTTGCCCGGCGCGGCTGGCTGTGTGACTAATCCTGGGCAGCCTTGTCCAATTGGTTGGAACATCATATTAACTACCCATGATTGTTGGGGAAAACCAAACCGAATCGGGAACAGCCCGCCGCCAGAATTCAGCCCCGCAGATTCTGGAAGAATTGGTTCGTCAAGCCGAACGCGCCGGAGCCAGCGATATCCACCTGCAAATGCGTGGTAAATCCGCCGAGGTCGGCTTCCGGCTCGACGGGCTTATCGTTTCCGGCAACGAACTTTCGGCAGATGTGGCCGAACGCGTTTTTGGCCGGATCAAATTTCTGGCACGGTTGAAAACGTATCAGGAATCACTGCCGCAGGACGGCCGGATCGCGCACGACGAACTCGGAATCCAGAACGACATTCGCGTCGCCACTTATCCGACGGTTACCGGAGAGAAAATTGTCCTCCGCCTTTTCAATTCGTCTTCGGCGAAATCGCTCCGCGAATTGTCACTGCCGGACACTGCCCGCGTTGAGCTTGAACATTTTCTCCGGCAATCCACAGGACTGCTGTTGCTGACCGGCCCCGCCGGCAGCGGCAAGACGACGACCATTTACGCCAGCCTCCGCCACCTTACCGAACTGGGCGGACGCCACATCATCACCGTCGAGGACCCCGTGGAGCAAATCGTCCCTGGCGCGATGCAAACCGAGGTCAATGAAGCCATCGGCCTTGATTTTGCCCGCGCCGCCCGGCATTTGCTGCGACAGGATCCGCAGGCGCTCATCATCGGCGAGATTCGCGATGAAGCCACCGCGCAACTCGCAGTCCGCGCCGGCCTCACCGGCCATCTGGTGATCTCCACACTGCACGCCGGCTCATGCCGCGGCGTGTTCGAGCGGCTGCTGGCGATGTGTGCCGATCATTCCGCCGTGGCGAGCGCAGTGGAATTGGTCTTGAACCAGCGGCTCATTCGCAAACTCTGTTCCGGGTGCCACGGTGCGGGTTGTGAAACCTGCCTGCGCACCGGTTACCAGGGCCGCGCGCCGCTGGTCGAGTGGCTGCGCGTGAGCGAACAAATGCGCGAACAAATCCGCCGGCGCGAACTGTCCTCGCTCAACTCGGCGCAAATCCTGGAAATCTCGGCGCGCGCGTTGGTGGAACAGGGTGTGACGAACGAAGCGGAGTTCGAACGGATTCTCGGCTTATGAAGAACGACGAATTTGCCTTTTTCAACCAACAGCTCGCCGCGATGCTGCGCGACGGCATTCCGCTCGAAGGCGCATTGCGGCGGCTCTGCCAGGAAATGCGGCGCGGTGCTTTGCGCGATGAATTGCAGGCGCTTGAAACCGAGCTCGCCAAAGGCACGCCGCTGGCCAAGGCGCTGAAAGCCCGCCGGCTCCCCGAACTTTATAAGCGGATGATACTCGTCGGCGTCAAAAGCGGCGACCTGCCCGGGGCGTTGACGATGCTGGCGGATTATTTCCAGCGGCAGAACGACGTCTGGACGCGGCTCAAAAGTATGATGACCTACCCGCTCATCGTGATGTTCGCCGCATTTTTGATTTCGACGCTAATCGCCCTGCTTTGGACCTGCGTCATCGGGCCATCTTTCAAAGACGTGTTTTCCGGCATGGACATAAAGCTCCCCGCAGCCACCTTGCTTGCGTTTGCGGCGCTGCGAACCATCTGGATTTTCCCCGCCGCTCTGGGTGTTCTGTTCCTGCTCGCTGGGTTCGTGGTTTTTCAGCCGGCGCTGCGCGGAAAATTTCTCTGGCGGCTGCCCGCCTTCAAGGAAGCCACCGTCTCCCGCGTTGCTTCCGCGTTGACCTTGCTGCTCAAAAACGGTGTCCCCCTTCCGGAGGCCGTCGGCCTGGTGGAACAACT
>DATEGR010000208.1:0-11359 GCA_035279985.1 Verrucomicrobiia bacterium | reverse complement strand
GAACCCGACGGTTCAGGCCATGGCCATCCCGGTCAGCAAAGTCACGACGCCGAACGTGAGCAGTTCCTGACTTCACAAAGAATCAGAGTTTTGCGGTTCTGGAATTCTCATTTGCGGCGGAACGCCCATAGCATCCGCGACACGATTTTTGAAGAGTTGCAGAGGCGTGCGCCGCATCCGCTGCCGGATTATACAAGGCCGATTAACAAACAATAATTTGGTTAAAGATCCTCCCTCACCCCGGCCCTCTCCCCAAGGAGAGGGAGAATCATTTGCCGGCTCCCTCGAAAATTCGTGCGACTGGATTTGCCGGACGCGCATCCGTAAAACCAGAAACGGCCGAAAACTGTCCCTTCTCCCCCGGGAGAAGGTGGCCAATTCGCCGCCCTTTTTTGCTGTGGCAAAATTTACTTGCGCTATGTCGTCTTTGCACCGCCTATTGCGGTGATGCGTGAATTGCCTCACACTCATCATTGCTTCGTCTGCGGCGAAAGCAACGCCGTCGGACTCAAACTGCGCTTTACGACCGACGGGCGTGTCGTGCACACACGTTTCCGGCTGCGCCCTACCCACATCGGTTTTCGCAATGTCGTGCACGGCGGAATTTTGACGACCGTGCTCGACGAAATCATGGTCTGGGCGTGTGCCGTACCAACGGGGCGATTTGCGTTTTGCGCCGAGTTGACGGTGCGGTTTCTGAATCCCGTCCGGCCCGACGACGAAATCATTGCCACCGCCGAATTGCTGACGAACCGCAGGAACCGGATTTTTGAGGCCAAAGGCGTATTGGCCAATCCTTCCGGCCAGCCATTCGCTGAAGCGACAGGCAAATACTTCCCGATTCCTGAAAGCGATTTGACCGGCATGATGACCGACTTGATTGGCGACACCAGCTGGTTGAAGGACAGTGCCGACCCGTAGCCGCCGACGTGAGGAGGCGGAATTCGTTCTGAAGTTGGCGTCATTTGTCCGCCTCGTTACCTCGGCGGCTACTTTTCTGACAGTTAATCATGATTGTCGAAATGCGTTGCACAGCGTAGCTTGCCTGAATTGAGTCAATGCGCATCCTTGCCCTCGACCACGGAACCAAACGCATCGGCGTCGCCGTCAGCGACGAAACCAAAACCATCGCGCAGCCGCTGGAATATATTCCCGCCGAGCCGTTCGCGGATTTTCTGGCACGGCTAAAGAAACTGCTTGTTGAGAAGGAAGTTGACCTCGTGCTCATCGGCCTGCCGCGGAACATGGACGGTACCTATGGTCCGGCGGCGCAAAAGGTCGAGGCATTCGTCGCGGTGTTGCGGAGCGCTATCGCCGTCCCGATCAAGACCTGGGACGAGCGGCTGACGTCCGCGCAGGCGAACCGGATTTTGATTCAAGGCAAGGTCCGGCGCGACCAGCGCAAAGAGAAGGTGGACAAGATGGCCGCAGCCATTTTGTTACAGAGCTACTTGGACGGGATTTGAGTCGCAGAAATTGAACAACAAAGAAGCCAGGCAACAACGATGAGGAATGGTTTCCCGAAGACGATAAATAGGTTTGTCCCACTGGCCTTCGTTCCTTTGTGGCTTGGTTGTTAAAGATGAAGCCGCTCAAATTCAAACTGACCATCGCTTACGACGGCACGGCTTACGAAGGCTGGCAGATGCAAAAGATCGGCACCGGCGTCCAGCAGAAGGTCGAGGAAGCGCTGGCGAAATTGTTTCCCAGCGCGCCGCGGCTTCACAGTTCCAGCCGCACGGATACAGGCGTGCATGCGCTCGGGATGGCCGTCCATTTTGAGGTGCCGCGTGCCGAATTCAAAATGACGGTTCGCAAACTGGCGCTGGCGATTAATGCCTGGCTGCCGGAAGACATCCGGGTGCTGTCGGCCTCGCGCGCCTCGGAAAAATTTCACGCCCGGTTTGACACGGCGGGCAAGCAATACCGCTATTTCGTCTGGAACCATACGGCCATGAATCCACTGCTCCGCCACAGTGCCTGGCTGGTCACGCGCCCGCTCAATCTGCCTGCCATGCGCGCCGCCGCGCCTCTATTTGTCGGACGGCATGATTTCAAATCATTCGCCGCGAATCGGAATTACGAAATGGAATCCACCCGGCGGAGGCTGACGCGGTGCGACATCAAAAAGTCCGGTCCGCAACTGACGTTCATCATCGAGGGCGATGGTTTTCTTTACAAGATGTGCCGTGGCATCGTGGGCACACTGGTGCAGGTCGGTTTGGGCAAGTTTCCGCCGGCGGAAATCAAACGGATGCTGGCGCAGAAGGACCGGCGCATGGCCGGCATGACCGCGCCGGCGCATGGATTGGTATTATGGAAGGTGTTTTATTCAAAATCCAGCAGGAGCCGACGTGAGGAGGCTCTGACCAAAAAGTGAAGAATGAGCCTCGTCACCTCGGCTCCTACGCAATGAATATCGTCCTGGTTGAACCCGAAATACCGCCGAACACGGGCAACGTGGCGCGGCTCTGCGCGGCTACGAAAACAACCCTGCATCTCATTGAGCCGTTCGGTTTCAAGCTCGATGACACGCAACTCAAGCGTGCCGGCATGGACTACTGGCAGCACGTCGCGTGGCACCGGTGGAAAAACTGGAGCGCGTTTGAGTCGGCTCACCAGGCCGACATCGCCAGGTTTTGGTTCATCGAATCGAAGGGACCGAAACTTTACACGGAAGTAAAATTCTCACCGGATGACTATCTGGTTTTTGGACGCGAGACCGCCGGGTTGCCAAAAACGTTGCTGGAACCCAACCGCGAACGCTGGCTGCGGATCCCCATGTTCAATGAGAAATCGCGTTCACTGAATCTGTCGAACTGTGCGGCACTGGTTTTGTTTGAGGCATTGCGGCAGCAGGGGTTTAGCAGGGAGATTTGAAGTTTGTCAAACCGGCGGCTCCTGCTACCTTGCCTTTCGGTCGGGCGCTTGGCGCAGTGGCTAGCGCGTCTCGTTTACACCGAGTAGGTCGGGGGTTCGAATCCCTCAGCGCCCACCAGCCTTCGCTCTTCGCGTAGCTTCGAGCTTCGGCTTGGCAAGCCAGTCCGTCGGAGCGAAAAAGCAAGGCTGCCGCGTCGAAATGAAACGAAGACGGGCTACGAATACGATTTTTCACGGCTGCTCCGAACTACGGCCCGGCATACCAGCCAAGTCACTCTTCCGCCATCAAAGTTCCGTCGCTACGAAGTTTCATGCGTTGGCCACGCCACTCGACCGTGTTGCCCAGGAACGCGCTAAACCAAAGCGCCACCTGCAGCAAATCCTTCACCGGCACCAGCCCGAAAGGTGAAACCAATTTGCGTTCCGGCGTGAATCGGCGTTGAAGGTTTTGCGCAAGACAAATCCGAATTAAAAGGTACGCGATGGCCATAATCATCCCGCAGGGGATTCCGATTCCCACTCCGGAGGTCTGAAAGAAGCCATAGTCGGTGATTTGAGCGGTTTTCAAAGACAAACGCGGCAGCTCGGATATCAGCCAGAGCAACGGCCAGAAGGTGGCATTGGCCAGGATGCTGAAAAAGTAGGGCAGGGGCTGGCAGACACGAATCGTGCGCGCCCAGCGGAGTTGATGCTGCCAGACGTCACGCCAATTCATCGGTGCGTCCCAGCATTCCACAACCACGGGGCAAAGCGCAATCCGATGGCCTTTTTGGGCCATGCGATGACCCAGCTGGTAATCGTCGGCGAGACAATGGGCGAGGGACTTGAAGCCGCCGATTTCGGTCAACGCCTTGCGGCGCACAAGAATGGCCGCGCCGAGCGCAAAATCGAGCGGCTTGAGGCTGGCGGCCTGCAATACCTGGCTCCAAAAATCGGCGTTGACAGCAACAGCCTCCCAGCGCATAGCCGTAGTGACGGGGTTCGCCAACCGGTAGAAGCAATTTACCAGCGCAGTTTTGTCATCGCGCAAGAGCACAACCGCATTGGCGAGGAAATCCGGCGGCACGCGCACGTCGGCGTCGCTGACGAGCATCAATTCGTATTTCGCCGATCGCTCAAGCTGGATGAGCGTGGATATTTTGCCGTTCGTTCCGAATGGTTCACCGCAAATGACGAGCTGGATGTCGCGCCCGGGATTTTTTTCAATGAGTTCACCAACCAGTTTACAAACCGGATCGTTGGCATTGGCGACGCCAAACAGGATTTGCACCGCGCCGGCGTATTTCTGATTGAACCAGCTTTGCAATGAGTCAGCGGTGGTCGCATCACAACCCTTGAGGGGTTTGAGCAAGGTGACCGCGGGGGCAAAGGACGAATCGGCGGCGCGCTGATGGAGGGGGAACCGCCGGGCAGCCAGCCATTGCCAGAGGGCGAGCGTCAGGCTCAGGAACGCGAGCGCGGCGAAGATTACATTAGCGAAATTCACCAGGGAGCAGGCAACCGGACTCAAACCGCGGCCGCTGTATCCACCGGTTTGGGTTCGATGCGTTCGTCAAGGACCAGCACGCCGTGGGGCGGGATGTCGTAGTTGCCGGAGAACGTATTGCCCGTGAGGAAATCGTGCATCGGTTTGTAAAATTGGATGCGGAGGGGTGAGTTCTGGTGGTTGATTAGAAAGTAAACGCGCATGCCTTCCTTTTCGCGCATGCTGACTTCGACATTTTCGGGAACCTTCAGCAACGGTTGCAACCCGCACATTTGACGCAGCCAGACGATGAGGTCATGGTAAAAATGCTGATGGCTCATGGTGCCGATGTACACGGCCCGGCCGAGGCCGAAAGTATTCATCGTTATGGCGGGTCGTCCGGCGTAAAAATCCTTGGCATAGGTTGCCAGCACCTGGCAGCCCTTCGGCTCGATGATGTCGCACCACAGCCGCGCCGGATGCACGTGGCTGGTGGGGAAGGCGCCCTTGAAGGTCAGGTGGTTTTCCTCACCGGGCGGAATGGGATCGAATTCCAACACCTCCAGTCCGAACAAATCGGTCATGTCGTTCGGGTAACCCGTATCGGGAGCGATGCTGTGTTCATTGACGAGGCCGGTATTGAAGGTGCTGACGAGGGTGCCGCCGTTTTGGACGTAAAGCTTGAGGCGGTCCGCCTCGCCGGCGGCCAGCAGGTGCAGCGACGGCGCGAAGACGATTTTGTACTGCGACAAATCCTCGGTCGGACGCGCAAAATCCACGGGGATATTACGATCGTGGAGCGCGTTGTAGATGAGTTGAATATGTTCGCGCAGGTTGAAAAATTTGTTGGGCTGCATCGGCTGTTGCAGCGTCCAATCGTTGTCGTGGGTGTAAAGGATGCAGGTTTGCGCAACCACCCGGGTGTCCTTGAGCGCGGGCGCCAGCAGCTTCAACTCTTCGCCAACCTGGCTGATTTCCTTGTACGCGCGGGTGCTGCCTTCGAGGTGGTGCGGCAGGACCGCGCCGTAAAATTTTTCGTTGCCGATGCGCGGCTGGCGCCAGTGATAATAAAGCACGCCGCACGCGCCCCGGGAAATGAGCTGATAGGTGAACAACCGGATGATGCCCGGCCGCACCAGCGAGTTGACGTCCTGCCAGTTGACCTGGCCGGCCTTCTGTTCGATGACCCAGAAACCGCAGTCGCCGTCGGGCGTTTTGATGCCGGTTTTCTTCAACGAGCGGAGAATGTCAATATCGCACGCCAGTTCGGACGATTTGGTCTTGATGGCCGGCCGGCTTTCGACGGAAACAAAGTCCACGGCGTCGGCCATGTCGAAGTGATCGAATTTCCGGTGGAGCGCGCGGAGGTTGACGGTAACGGGATGGTCGGGGCAAAGCTCATGGAGGACATCGGCCTGCATGCGAACGAAGGCCACGAGGGCGTCGCTGCAAAACCGGTGCCAGTCCAGCAACAAGGCCGCGTTATGTGACGTGGGCGCGGACATGGGCATGGGCACGTCAGCGAAGGAGGAAACAATCTGTCCCAGGTAACGCAAACCCAGCTGGTCATTGAGCCGCTCGACGGTCTCGTATTTCAATTTCAGCCAGTTTTGCCATTCCAGGCGCGAATCCTCGTTGAACGACCATTCGGTCTGATGTCCACCGAGGCCGCTGTCGATCTGCCAGGCAATCAATTGCGGATGATCCCCGAGCGCCCTGGCCATGTTTTCGACCAGTCGCTTGGAGGCGTTCCAGTAGGCATCATTGTTGAAGCACGCCGCCCGGCGTGTCCCTTCGTGTTTGACCAGGCCGCGCTCGTCAAGCGGCAGGATGCCGGGGAACTTTTTTGCCAGCCAGATGGGCGGGGCGGCGGTAGGCGTGCCGAGGACGACCTTGATGCCGCGATTTTGCATGATGTCCATGACCCGGCGCAGCCACTGAAAATCGTATTTCCCCTCTTTGGATTCGCAGATGCCCCAGGAATATTCGCCGATGCGGACAACATTGATGCCGGCCTTGGCCATCAATTCGGCATCATGTTCCCAAGCGCCCTCGGGTTTGTCAGCGGTGCCGCTGTAAGGGAAGACCCACTGCTCAGGATAATAGTCAACGCCAAAAAACATAACCTCACCTCGGATTTCAACAGGATACTAAAAGCAACCCGCCACGCTTGCAATCTCAAAATCACGGGCGTCGCCAGGGACAACACGGCGGACGCTTTCTATTTGCCCAGCAACTTGTCGAGCCCTTTGATGACATTGCTGGTGCCGGCACCGGCGTTGTTGCCGGCGCCCTTCAGCAGGTTTCCCGCATTTTTGCCGATGTCGGTGCTGGACTTGGCGACCACCTTCAGGGTGGCACTGACGATGGCGTCGAGTACACTGCGGGTCAATTCCGGCGCCGTGATGCCCTCCTGGTTCCTGCCCAAATTGACAAGATGAATCGGTGGCAACGGAAGCGTCATTTGCTTTCCACCCAGGTCCGTCAGGCTGACATGAACCCTGGCGCCGGTGATGAGCAAATCGTCCACTTCAAGTTTCCTGGACGGTTTGGCTTGTGCGGGTGCGTTGGTTAAAGCCGTACTGGTCTGAGCGGGGTTTTTGGAGGCTTCCGTGACGTTATTCAGGATGGTGCTGAGATTATTGCCGCCGAGACCACCTTCGAAAGTGATTTCGGGCGATTCAACATGAAGCGAGCGCACGACGATTTTGTCGGAAAGCACGGACAGGGGATTCACCCCCACGGAGATCAGTCCGGCGCTGATGGCTTGCGGGGTTTGATAACCTTCAGGGTTGCCGACGACCAAACCCTTGACGCTGGCCGAGCCGGTTAACAACGTCAGGTGCACTTCATCCAGTTTGACCGACACCCGGGTAATTTGGGGGCCGACGGTTTCAACACCTTTCTTGACGATGTCGCCAAGAAACACGCTGGCGACAATGGCGCCAATGATGGCCAGAACCACCAGAATGAGGACCACACTCCAGAATATTTTTTCGAGCTTTTTCATAAACGTACCCTTTCAATACTGCGTCCGGCTCCTCCGGGCAAACTCGAATTTACTCACCGGGCGAGCAGCAAGCGAATCACTTCCACCAGTCTGTTGATTTGATACGGCTTGGCCAGAAAATGGTCCGGTTTGACCGGTGAATCGGCGTAAATGCTTTCATCCACGGTGCCGCTGAGAAGAATGGTTTTTTGCCGGGGGTTCAGCCGCTTGCATTCCCGAATCAAATCCATGCCGTTCATCTGTCCCATGGCGTAATCGGTGACGAGGACGTCCGGGGGAGATGGGGCGGCAGTGTATTCCGCCAGCGCCTCTTGTGGATCGCGGAACAGGCAAACCTTAAAACCCGTCGGCGCCAAAATCATTTCAGCCAAATCCAGTAATACTTGTTCATCGTCCACCACGTAAATTGTGGGCGGCGAACCGGTAACGCCGTTGCTTTCAGGTTGACTCATGCTGGTCAAGAGTTATGAAAACATAACTTGTCCCCGACGGCAAGCGCATTTGGGTGGTGAAATTCCCATTGCGTTGTTCGTGCTTCCGCCGTAAAGTCCCGCATGGCATGAGGACATCGCCACGAAACAGGGATTTGCTGCTATGAAAAGAAAAACGGCAACCGCGTCAATCAAAAAGAAGACAGCCACCCCAACCATACCTCCGCCTCGCGTCGCCGAAACCCTGTCCGAAGAAACCGCCACCAGCGCCAGCCCGGTCAAGCCGCCAAAAACCAAACGTCCGACGTTGGGAAAATTGAAAAGCACCCTCGTTTCGGCGTTTGAAGCCGTTACCGCTCCCCGGAAAACCAAACGCGCCGTCAGACCCAAAATCGGTGGAACCGGCCGGCATAAACAAATTCAAGTTCCTGCCATTTTACTGGAGGGCGACCGGACTTCGCCACCTCCCGTCAGCGGTCCCGGCCAGAAATATGCGCTCGGTCCCGTGCCGCCATCGCAACAGTTTGAAACGGCCGAGGCCGACCTGCCCGAAAGTTACGGCACCCGCCAGTTGTTTTTGACCGCCCGGGATCCCCACTGGCTGTACGCGCACTGGGACCTGACGCACGAGCAGCAAACGCGTTGCAACACGCGTTCCGCCGACGGCCATCTGGTTTTGCGCGTTTATGCGCACAGGATTGAAGGCCATCCGATCAACGAAATCCACGTCCACCCGGAATCGCGCCACTGGTTTGCCCACGTTGAACGCGCGGGAGCTTCCTATGCCGCTGAACTCGGCTATTACTCGCCGGTCGGCAAATGGGTGCGGGTGGCCGCGTCGGCGGCCACGGTGACGCCGCCGGATGCGGTTTCGTCGGAGGGCAGCGCTGAATTCGCGACGATTCCGTTTGAATTCCCGTTCGCCCAGCTGATGGAAATCATCAAGGCGGCCGTGCATGAGCATCTTCCGCTGGCCGAGGCGCTGGAAGAGCTTCGGCGACAAGGCCATCGCGACCTGCCGCGCGCGGGTTCCCACCTGACTTCAGCCTGGACACCGCAACAGGAACAGGCGCTCGCAAAAATCATCAATATTGACGACGTTCGCCGCGTGTGGATGGGGTCGCTCGAAATCACCGAGTTAATCCGCCGCCGGCTGGCCCACGAAATTTCCTCGCTCGGGGCGTCGCAGTTCGGCATCTCCAGTATCTCGAGTCCGTTCGGCGGTGTCGGACTGGCGAAGGGTTTCTGGTTTAACGTCAACGCGGAATTGATCATTTACGGCGCAACCGAGCCGACGGCCAAGGTCACCCTGGGCGGCCACGAAATTAAATTGCGACCCGATGGTTCATTCAGCTACCGCTTCGCGCTGCCGGATGGAAAATATGATCTCCCCGCCGTGGCCGTTTCCACCGATGGCACGGAGGCCCGCGCGGCGGATCTGAAATTCAGCCGCTCAACGGATTATCTGGGCGACGTCGGCGCGCACCCGCAGGACCCGTCCTTGAAAGCGCCCTTGCCGGAAAACGTTTGACCTTCATGGACGCGCCCCACCGCGGAGCCTTGATGCTGGTTCGCTTCATCGCCGTGGCGTTGATCGGTCTTGGCCTGATTCAACTGAGTTTGTCGTGGGTAGGAAGCCAAGCGCACCACGCGCCCCTGAAAACGTCTGATTTTGTGCTTCCCGCCATTTTCCTGGTGCTGGGTATTTTGGCTTTGATCAAAGCCGGTTCCCTGGCGAGATGGATTTCAAACAAACTGGACGAGTGAAGGCAATGTTCTAACCGACTATGCAAGGCTATTTGTCCCTCGTGCTGCACGCGCACCTGCCATTTGTGCGGCATCCGGAGCACGAAAAATTTCTGGAGGAATCCTGGCTGTTTGAAGCCATCACCGAAGCCTACATTCCTTTGCTGCAGACGCTCGAAGGCTGGCGACGAGACGGCATGGACACCCGCCTGACTCTTTCGCTCTCGCCCACCTTGTGCGCGATGCTGCTCGACCCGTTGCTGCGCGGACGTTACGAACGGCACTTGAACAGCCTCATCGAACTGGCGGAAAAGGAAATTCACCGCACCCATTGGGACCGCACGTTCCGTGAACACGCGTGGATGTATCATCACCGGTTCGTTTCGATTCGCGACACCTGGCGGGCCGGGGAAGGCAACCTCGTCGGCGCCTTCCGTCGGTTACAGGACGAAGGGCGCATCGAAATCGTCACCACCGCCGCCACGCACGCATTGTTGCCGTTGTTGGCCGGCCATCCGCCGTCGCTGCGCGCGCAAATTCTGACGGCGCGCGACCATTATCGCAGTTGTTTTGGCCGCGACCCGGTCGGCATCTGGCTCCCGGAATGCGCCTACGTGGAAGGCGTTGAAGCTTTTTTGCAGGAGGCCAACATCCGCTGGTTCATTCTCGACACGCACGGGGTGTTGCATGCGCGTCCGCGTCCGCGCTACAGCACGTTCGCGCCGATTTACACGCCCAACGGCATCGCCGCGTTCGGACGCGACTTCGATTCCTCGCGACAGGTCTGGAGCCAGCACGAAGGTTATCCGGGCGACGCGCGGTACCGCGATTTTTACCGCGACATCGGCTTCGATCTCGATTTCGACTACGTGAAACCGCACCTGCCGTCGCCGGAGAACCGCGGTTTTACCGGCATCAAGTATTACCGCATCACCGGCGGGGCGGAGGACAAGCAGATTTACCGGCGCGACCTGGCCTTGCAGGCGGCGGGTGAACACGCCCAACATTTTCTCGATGAACGCATCAAACAGGCCCAAGGCGTCGCCGGATTTCTGGACCGGCCGCCGATTGCGGTCGCGCCGTACGACGCGGAATTATTCGGCCATTGGTGGTATGAAGGGCCGGAGTTTTTGGATTATTTCGCCCGCAAACTGTTTTATGATCAGAAAGTTCTCACGCTCATCACGCCGAGCGAATATCTGCACCGCCATCCGACCAATCAAATCGCCGCGCCCGGCGCCTCGAGCTGGGGTGAGGAAGGTTACTGGCGGGCGTGGCTGAACGAATCGAACGAATGGATTTATCCGCACCTGCAAATCGCACAGGAACGCATGACCAGTCTGGCCAAAAAATTTTCCACGGCCACCGGTTTGAAGGCGCGGGCGTTGCGGCAGGCCGGGCGCGAATTGCTGCTCGCGCAGGCCAGCGACTGGCCGTTCATTCTGCGCACGGGCACCAGTCCCGCTTATGCGCGCCGCCGGGTCAAGGACCATTTGCTGCGGTTTATCGCCTTGCATGAACAGCTGACCGTCACGGCCGTGGACGAAAAATGGCTGCGCGAATTGGAATCACGGGACAATCTTTTCCCGGACGTGCATTGGAGTTATTGGAGATAGCTGGAGGATCAAAACCAACCTGGTCCGCGCTTTCCGGCGTCTGGTCTGGCTGCTGAGACAGCCTCAGCCTTGATTTGGAGGTCGATTCCGGCAAACCATCGCGAACGGAGCGTTCCCGGTGGAAAATTTCTTGAAAGAAAGGTCTTGGTGCCGGCGAGCTGTTAAGGTAAGCTGAAAGTATCAGTTAAAGAAAGGATTGTGAACATGAATC
>DATEGR010000207.1:0-6412 GCA_035279985.1 Verrucomicrobiia bacterium | reverse complement strand
CAGGAGGTGCCGACATCAAGCACCAGCGCCGATCGTGGCGCGGTCTTCACGAGTCAAAGCAATACTTTTTATACTTCCTTCCTCTTAAACTACCAGGATAACGGCGGGGCCGTTTACGATCGGGTAATTTACAACGTGGTGACGGGCGCGTCCACAAACATTAATGCCGGATCCTTCTCGAGTGTCTACTTTGCCGCATGGCTTACCCCGGACTATCGCATCAAGATAACCAAGAACTTTCGAGGTGCCGCCAATTTTTCTGCCGCCACCCCGGTGCTGACCAAAAATGTTCCGCACTTGATAGTCATGCGTTATTTGAAGGTCCCCGGCGGCATCGACGAGGCGGATCTCTGGGTTGACCCGACGCCCTTTGGTGATAATGCCAGTATTCCTCCGCCCACGATCAGCACAACGAACGCACCCAATGTCGCGTTTTTTAATGGTGTCGTGTTGAATAATCGGAAAATTTTCGCCAGCTACTCGCTCAACGTCTTTCAGGTGGACGAAATCCGGTTTGATAGCACCTGGTCCGGTGTTACACCTACGGCCACTCCCGCGCCCGGCCCGCTCTTTGGCGTAACGGGTGGCGGAACGGGCTGCCCGGGCGACCTGTTTCCGATTAATTTGAGCGGTTCAGTGACAACCAATAATTACCTGCTTTATACTAATAATGTTTACGCCGGCGTCACTCTCACTGGCACCGGTTCAGCGCTCAATTTCGGGTTGTATGCCACCATTGCCGATTACTCCATTCTGGCCAGCAATAGCGTGACTGGAAATTTTGGCTGGATGTCCAACAGCGTATCGGTTTACGTGCTGGCGCCCGTAAACATCGTGACCGAGCCTTCTCCTGCGGTCACGGCCACCAACAGCCGGGCCCAGTTTATTGTGTCGGCCACCGGTGACCAACTGGGTTACCAGTGGTATAAGGATGGCAATCCACTGACGGATGATTCGCACCTCACGGGCTCGACGTCAAACATGCTGGTAATCTGGCCGGCCACGACTGGCGACATTGGCAACTATTATTGCAGCGTTACCAATCCCTGCAGTGTTTCCATCACCTACAGCACCACCAACTCTTTGACTCTGGATGCGCCAAACAATCTGGTGTGGGCCGGCAATGCTTTCAACCAGGAATGGTGGGATATATCCACTTCATTCAACTGGAACAGCGGTGCCGCAATTTTCAACGAGGGCGACAACGTTACCTTTGATGACAGCTATCCCGGCGGTTCCTATGGCCAGGTCATAACCCTTTTCGGCACGCTGACTCCCATGTTCATGACGTATAGCACGAGTCAGCCGCTAACCTGGGCCGGCAGTGGCACCCTGGCTGGTTCCGGTGAACTGCTGGTGACCGGTGCGGGGCGCCTCACCATCAGCAATACCGTGGGCGCCGGCGTCTTCGCAGCCAACTCCTACACGGGCGGAACTGTCATCAGCAACGGCACGGTGTACATCCAAAATTGGAATAGTTTAGGCACCGGGCCGATCACTCTGGCCGGCGGCACGCTGGAGAGCAAACTCAAGGGCAACGGTGGCACGGGCCTCAGCAACAATATCTCGGTGACGGCCAACAGCACCTGGCTGACTGACCAGTCGGGCCAGCAGTCCGCCTCGTTGCTGGGAACACTGATCGGCAATCCAGGGACCACCTTGACCTTCACCAATAGTACCACGGCTACCAACGGCCAAAACTGGATATACTTGAATGCTCCGTTCACCAACAGTTCCGCCATTATCCTCAGTGAACTCGAGACGAATTCGAGTGTGACGGGGATGCGGCTTGTCTTCAACAACAGCACTGGCGATCAGATCTATAACGGAACGATTTCTGAGGCGGCCCCGGGCCTGGGCGGAGTGATCGAGCAGGGCAGCGGCGCGGTCTATCTGAATACTGCCAACACCTACACCGGCCCCACGGCGGTCAACGCCGGGCTGCTGGCCGGCAGCGGCAGCATCACCAGCCCGCTGACTGTGACGAATGGAAGTCTCGGCGGCGGTTCGGCGAACGCCATCGGCACGTTCACCGTCAACGGCAACGTGAGCTTCCTCAATGGCAATGTCTATATCCGCGTGAACAAATCGCTCGCGCAATCGAATGACATCATCTCCGTCACCGGCATCATTACCAACGGCGGGACCGGGACGGTGACCATCACCAACAGCGGAGCCACACCTCTGGCTGTGGGTGACAGGTTCAAAATTTTCAGCGGACCGGTTGAGAATGGCGCGGCGCTGGCAGTGACCGGAGGCGGAGTGACATGGGCCAACAACCTGGCGGTGGACGGAAGTGTTCAGGTTAGCCTCGGTTTCGTAGTCCTTACCAACTCGCCGCTGATCACCAGCTTCAGTCCGCAGGGCGCGAATGCGGTCATCAACGGCACCAACGGCCAGGCGGGCGCGACCGCTTATCTGTTGATGACGACCAATATTGCCCAACCGCCAAACCAATGGAAGACGGTGGCAACCAATGTCCTGGGCGGAAGTGCCTATACCTTCGTCGGCACCAATGTAATAACCACCAGCTCACCTCAACAATTCTTCATGTTGAGCAGCACCAACTACAATCCTTGAAGAAAATTGATCAGCCGAGGATGTCTTGAAGTGGAGGCGGGGTGCTCGCAATGCATCCCGCTTCTATCTATCAACGCACGGGTCCAATATCGGCGGGAGCGAGCCGGCACAAGGTTTGATTTAACTTAGACGGAGCCAGGCGCGATGCCTGTCCTGCATTGACGGCGTGGCCTTGTCGGTCGCGCTCGACTGCATCGTTCCGGCCAGGTTTGTGCCGAAGCCATTTGAGTTATCCGGGAGAACTTTGAGATCGCAGTGCATTTAATTCACGGTTAAAAGTTTTGCCCGACGGTTTCACTTTTGCGAAACTGAGGGCATGTTCGAAGACACCATCCGCCGGATGCCGCGTCCGCAGGATGCGGCGACCCTGGCCACCCAGCAGCTTCGCGACACTTTTGCCGTCACCAACCTGTTCGCACCGGGCGAACTGCGCGGCGTGTTCACCGATCTCGACCGTCTGGTCGTCGGCGGTGTCATGCCGTTGAAACCGGTGGACCTGCCGAAACACAAGGAAACCGGACGCGCCTTTTTCCTCGAGCGCCGCGAACTGGGCGCCATCAACGTCGGTGGGCCGGGTGTGGTCCATGCCGATGGCAAATCGTTTTCGCTCGACCGGTTGGATTGTGCTTATCTGCCGATGGGAACGAAATCAGTGACGTTTGAAAGCAAGGATGCCCGGCATCCGGCCAAATTTTATTTTCTGAGCTGTCCGGCGCACGCGGCCCATCCGGCCGCGACCATGAAACCAAAGGATGCATCACCCGTGCCACTGGGATCGCCGGCGGCAGCCAACCAGCGAACGATCCATAAGTACATCCACACCGGTGGCATTCAGAGTTGCCAGTTGGTGATGGGTTTCACCGCGCTGGAGGAAGGGAATGTGTGGAATTCGTTCCCGCCGCACACGCATTGGCGGCGCACGGAGATTTATTTTTATTTCGACCTTGGTGAAAACGTGCTGACGCATTTCATGGGCGAGCCGCTGCAGACGCGGCACCTGTTTTTGCACAACGAAGACGCCGTGCTGTCGCCGAACTGGTCCATCCATTGCGGCTGCGGCACCGGCAACTACAAGTTCATCTGGGGCATGGCCGGCGAAAACCAGACGTTTGACGACATGGATGGCGTAAAGCCACTGGATTTGCGCTAAACCATCGGGATTTCATTCGGAGGGACGGGCCAGGCGAGTCCCTGAATTGGCTTGGACGGAAGATGATGGGGACTCGTGTAACTCGTCCCTCCGCGCTAACGATTGAATCATGAAGCGATTTGAAAAGAAAGTGATCGTTGTCACCGGTGCGAGCCGGGGCATCGGCCAGGCCATTGCGGTGGCGTTCGCACGGGAAGGCGCGCAGGTCGCTGGCGTGGCGCGGAGCAACCTGGCGGAAACGGCGTCGAAGGCAAAAGACGCCGGCGGCAAATTCATTGCCGTCAACGCCGATTTAAGCAAAGGCACGCAAAAGGAAGCGGCCGATTTGATCGCGGCGATTTTGAAACAGACCGGGCGCATTGACATACTGGTCAATAATGCCGGCATCATCCGCCGCGCGCCGGCGGTGGATTTTCCTGAAGCGGACTGGAACGAGGTCCTGGGCACCAATTTATCCACGCCATTTTTCCTTTGCCAGGTAGTGGCGAAATGGTGGCTGACGGGTGGGCGCGAACAATCGCCTGCCGACGCGCGATTGAACATCATCAATATCGCATCGCTGCTTTCGTTCCAAGGCGGCATCCTGGTCCCCGCGTACACGGCGAGCAAGCACGGCATCGCCGGCGTCACCAGGGCGCTGGCCAACGAATGGGCGAAGGAACGCATCAACGTCAACGCCATTGCGCCGGGATACATTGCCACCGAAAACACCAGGGCCTTGCGTGAAGATGCCAAACGCAACCAGGCGATTGTCGAGCGCATTCCCGAAGGCCGTTGGGGCAAACCGGAAGACATCGCGGGGATGTGTGTGTTTCTGGCCTCCGGCGACGCGGATTATCTCAACGGCTCGGTCATCAACGTTGATGGCGGCTGGTTGGGGCGGTGAAAGGGTAAGACGATGAATGAAGAATGCAGAATGAAGAGTCCGACTGACTTTGCCCGTCCATTGCTTTATTTCTCGTTCTATATTCTTGCCTCGATATTTTTCATTTCCTGTGCGACAACGGCCACGCCGGAAAAATTTTCCGGCGCTTCGCCGCTGGCATGGTCGCAGCGCCTGGCCGATTCGGAGCTGGGGCGCCGCGGGAACAGTCTGGAATGGAAACCAGATGGCAAAGCCAAATGGGACTATACCACTGGCCTGTTCACATTTGCGCTACTCAAACTAAACGGGCAGGTGAACGACCCGGACTACCTTAAATTCGCCGGGAATACGATCGGTTCGTTCATCACTCCGGACGGAGAAATCAACGGGTATAAACCGCAGGATGAGAGTCTGGACAACATTGCGCCGGGCCGGACCGTGCTGGCACTCTGGCAAATCACCCACGACGAACGTTATCGTGAAGCCGCCGCGCGGCTGCGCCAGCAATTGAATACCCAGCCGCGCACCGATGACGGCGGGTTCTGGCATAAACAGCGGTACCCGCATCAAATGTGGCTTGACGGACTTTACATGGCGGAGCCGTTTTACGCCGAGTACGCAAAGTTGTTCAATGAGCCGGCGGATTTCTACGATGTGGCCAAACAGATTCGTCTGGTGGACGAGCACACGTACAGTCCCAAAACCGGTTTGTTTTACCATGGCTGGGATGAAAGCGAATCGCAGCCATGGGCAAACAAAATTACCGGCACCTCGTCCAATTTCTGGGGGCGCGCCATCGGTTGGTATGCGATGGCCATGGTGGACGTGCTCGATTATTTCCCGACGAATCATCCGGCGCGACCACAAATCATCGCCACGTTCCAGAAATTGTGCGCGGGGGTGGTGAAATATCAGGATCCGCAGACCGGCCTGTGGTGGCAGGTCGTTGATCAAGGCAACCGGAAGGGCAATTACCTGGAAGCGACGGCATCGGGCATGTTCGTTTATGCGCTAGCCAAAGGCATCAACCACGGCTATCTGCCGCGCAGCTATATACAGGCGGTGTTGAAAGGTTATCGCGGCATCACTGGGCATCTCATCCGGGACAACGGCGATGGGAAATGGTCGCTGACCCATTGTTGTTCCGTGGCCGGGCTGGGCTATGGCCGGGACGGCTCGTTCACATATTACGTCAACGAGCCGGTAGTGGAGAATGATCTCAAAGGCATTGGCCCCTTCATTCTGGCCGGCCTCGAAGTCCAGCAATTGACCAACCCACCGCCCGGCACGGCCCCATAAATGCGCTGACGTCCGTTCTGTTACCTGTTAATCAATCTTTGGCTATGAAAACGATCTCCCTTCATCGAGACCTGGGTCGGACTGTCGCCTTGCTGGCTGGCGTGCTTTGCCTGGTGGGGAAATTGCCGCTTGAGGCCCAACCGAATGCTGCCGTCCGAGCGAGTTCGGTGATGTCGCCGGGAGCAGAGCCGAATGTGATGGCATTGACCGCAAGTCTTTCTTCAGCGGTGAAACCTTACGCGGTGCTCACGGCAATGCAGCGCGTGGGAGATTGGGAACTGACGCACTCGGCCACGAACCGGCCGACCGGCTGGGTTCAGGCCGTTGGCGACGCGGGTATGATGGCCCTGGCCGGAATTTCCGGCGAACCGAAATACCGCGAGGCGATGCTCGCCAAGGGTGAGGCCAATAATTGGGACCTGGCGGCGTATCAAGGGCGAAAATATCACGCCGACGACCAGTGCGAGGGACAGGTCTGGACGGAACTTTATTTCCTTTACCGTCAAAACAAAATGATT
>DATEGR010000206.1:0-4017 GCA_035279985.1 Verrucomicrobiia bacterium | reverse complement strand
CGTCAGCAATCTGACCAGCGGCGGTCAGGACGGGGTGACGATAGGGCTGAGTTCGCCCGGTCAGTTCGTGCTGAACACCTTCTACCAGGCGCCCGCAAACGACGGGACGCTGACCATCACCAGCCTCGGTTACATCGGCGGCCAGCCCGGCCAGCCGGTAGGACGCATCATCATCAACTATGCGGGCACCAACGAAACGTACGCGTACGATTTTTCCCCGATTGGCGCCAGCACTTACACCCTGGAAGTCTTCAACGGCAAGCAACTGGTTTACCAAAGCCACGGCAACTCCGGCCCGGCCTATTCCGATTTCAAGCTGGAACCGCTCCCGATGGACGACACCGAGATGGGACATTTTGACGAAAACGGCAACTATCATCCCGGCACCACCACCTCCACGAAGGTCCTGGCACTCCCCATGAATGTGGGCGGCCAGATCGTGACCGGAGATCGCGTCCTGGCCATTCCGGAAAATCCGACCAGTACAGTCGAGGCCCTCTCCGGCCAGAGCATCCAGGCCAGCGGTGGCATCTCCAACCTGTTGATCGGCGCCGAATCCTTGACGGAGGGCAACGTGACGCTTTCGGCCTTGGGCAACGCGACGCTGAACGTTGCCTCCAGCGCATTGTACGTCTCCAATCTCACCTCCAGCGGCCAGGACGGCGTGGCGATTCAGGATGACAAGAACATCTCCGATGGCGCCGCGAAAGGCCAGGCCAGCGACCTGGAAATCCATCTGGACCCGCCGGATAGCGGGAACACCCTGCCGATCGGGGCCTACCTGCAGGCGCAATTGGTCGGGACCGCCGGTGGCATCAGCAACGGCGTGCTGGGCACCCTGACGGTGACCAAGGCCGGCACCAGCAACTATGTCGTCGCGGCGGACTTTTCGGCGATGGGCGCGAGCAGCTTTCTCATGGAAGCCACCAGAGGCAAAGGCTCGCCGCCGCCGCGCAGCCATGGCCTGGACGTGGCGTCCTGGTCGTACGGAACGTCCGGGTCGACGGCCCTGGCCCAGACTGCTGATTTCCCGCTCTCCTTTGGTTTCAGCTACGATCCGCTCACCGGGAAAGTGAGCTGCTCCATTGATTGGGGCAACGGCACGACCAGCATTTCCGGCGGCGGCGCCAACGTCGTCGGCGACCATCTTTACGTCACGCCGCAAAACGTGTCATTGCCCGGCGCGCCGACCGGCGTGCAACTGGTCGCCGCCCAGGTGCCCGGCTTCACGCTGACCCGTGAGAATGTGAACCAGCCGTACGCCGGCCTGCACTTCCTGTCCTTGGGCAACGCGATGCTGACCCTTTCGAGCAATCAATTGACCGTCGGCAACTTCGGCACCAACAACCAGGTCGGATGCGCCATCGAAGATCCCAAGAACATCTCGGACGGGGCGGCGAAGGGCCAGGCCAGCGACGCGGAATTTCACCTGAACCCGCCGGACGCCGGGAACACGCTGCCGCAAGGAGCTTTTATGGCGGAACAATTGATTGGCACGGACAATGGTGTCACCAACAATGTCCTGGGCACAGTGACCGTCACCAAGACCAGCACCAGCAACTATGCCTTCGCTGCGGACTTTTCGCCCATCGCTCAGAGCAACTCTACGGCGGCGGCCTACAGTAATGGGATTGAGGTGGCGTCGTTCCAGTGGAGCGCGAGCCCGGGCACGACCCTGGTGGCTGCGAAGAATTTTCCGCTCTCGATGGGCCTTCAATATGACAACACATCGAATACGGTGAGTCTTTCATTGGATTGGGGCACCAATGCCATCCTCCTGTCCGCGAACGCGACCACGGTGGATTGTGACCATCTTTACATCACCCCGAATAACGTCTCCCTGCCGGGTGCGCCGACGGGCCTGCAGTTGGTGGCCTCCCGGGTGCCTTACTTCACCATCGCGTCAGTGGAGGTTTCGCCGTTGCGCGCCACCGCGGTCCAAACCAGCCAGGGCCTCTGGCTGCAATGGTACGGCACCAGTGTCCTGCAGGAATCCACCGACCTCGCCGCGTGGACCGACGACACCAATGCGACCAGTCCGTATGCCGCCGCGGCCAATAAAGGCGGCACCACGCAGGCTCCGGCCAAGTTCTACCGCCTGGTTTTCAGGCCGTAATAAGATGGGCGTCTGGCCCGGTCAAACATGCCAGATGCCTGTTAAGCCGCCAGCTGCGGAAATGAGCGCCCGCCGTCAGGCGCCAGGTCTCAGCCTTCAGCCTTCAGTACTTGACCTTTGCCTTCCGGCCTCTGGTCTCCGATCTCCGTCCTCCGGCCTCTGTCCTCTGACATCCGATCTCTGGCATCTGGAAATCCTGTAGCCGATAGTCCACAGACGCCTGGCGCGCAAAATGGCATCTCTTATCTGCCGCTTCTGAAAAGTATTGGCCGCCGTCTGCCGGGACGCGCAAAATCGCATCACTGGGCATACCCAAGTTAAAACGTGCCAAAAACCAACAAAAACACACAAATATATTAGAATAGTTAAAATACACTTGCACTATTTGTTGATTTCTGGTTTATTTTGGCCGTGATTGCGAGTCAAACTGAATTGTTTGCAGTGCTCCGCCAATATAATCCTTGGTGGGCTGGCGGACGCTTTCCCGACCTGCCAACCTGGCGGCGGGCGGCTTTCCGGGAAATTTCGGACTGGATGGAACATCCCCCGGCAGGTCGTGCACTGCTGTTAAGCGGTGCACGGCAGGTGGGCAAGACAACGCTGTTTCTCCAGGCAATTGATGAGTTGCTGAATCGCGGGGTGGCCCCGACCAACATCCTCTACGCCACGTTCGATCATCCGCTGCTCAAGCTCATAGGTTTGGACAATCTGCTGCGTTTGTGGCGTGAGTTTGAGCCGGCTAGGGAGGGCCCGGAGTATCTGTTCCTCGATGAAATCCAGGTGGCCAAGGACTGGCAGACGTGGCTCAAGCATCAGGTGGATTTTGAGAAGCGCCGGCGAATTGCCGTCACCGGATCAGCCACACCGTTGGCGGCTGAAGGTCAGGAATCCGGCGTCGGTCGTTGGCAGACCATCCGGCTGGCGACCCTCTCATTCTTCGAATATTTACAAATCCGCAAGCTGGCCACGCCGCCGCTTCCGGCAGTGGGGTCGTTGCTCGAATTGTTTGATTGGAAAGAAACGCAGTTTGCCAAAATCGGCGAGGACGCCAGGCCGCTGACCGGATTGTTTCACGAATATTTGTTGCGCGGCGGCTTTCCGCAGAGCGCGTTGGTGGAAAGCATATCATTGGCGCAGAAACTTTTGCGCGAGGACATCGTGGACAAGGTGTTGAAACGCGACATGACGGCGCTATTCGGTGTGCGGCGGGTGCTCGAACTGGAACAGGTCTTCCTCTACCTCTGTCTGCATGATGGCAGCCAGTTGAGTCTGCCCGAACTCTGCAACAGCCTGCAACTGAAGCGCCCGACGGTGAGCAGTTTCATCGAGTTGCTGCAGGCCACGCACTTGATTTATCGCCTGTTGCCCTTTGGCTATGGCAAGCAAGTCCTGCGGGCGCGCCCAAAGATTTACCTGGCGGACGCCGCCATCGCTCCCGGTGTCTTGCTCAAGGGGAAATCTCTCCTGGAAGACCCGGATGGACTGGCGCGGGCAGTTGAAACCGCGTTTTTTAAACACGTCTTCACCCGTTATTATGCGCGCAGCGTCAGCTTCTCCTACTGGAGAGGGAAGCGAAATCTGGAAGTGGACATCATCGCGGACCTTCAGGGAGAATTGGTGCCGTTTGAAGTGAAATATCGCGGACCACAACACACGGGGCCGGGTGAGTTGAAGGGAATGGCGGAATTCTGCATCGAGCGCAAAGTGGAACGGGGCTACGTGATTACCCGTGACATGGGGGATTTTCAGGTGTTGAAACTGGACCAAACCGACAGCAAAAGCCGTCTGCTGAAGATTCCCGCGCCGCTGGCCTGCTATTGGTTGGGGCGGTCGGAACTGGAATCCGCGAGGGGACCGGAAACCAGCGAGCTGAAGTGACACAGCAGCCTCCAGTCGAACTG
>DATEGR010000205.1:0-3325 GCA_035279985.1 Verrucomicrobiia bacterium | reverse complement strand
TGGCAGGAATTTTTTCTCGATTCTTCGCCCTTAACCTTCATCCATACTGCGCGGGAACCGGCACCCCGTCAAAACGGATTTTTCACGCCGCGCCGACCAGGCAGTGCGGACAGCTCCGTTAACGAATTTGTCCGGGCCGTTGAGCGCATGGCGGGCGTTGTGCGTCAGGCGAGCGAGGACCATTTACCTGGGCGTGTTGGCGCCGGACATCGTGGCGGCGGCTTTGGATTTTGTCCCGCCCTATGGTTTCGCCGGGCTGCCAAAAAGAAATATCAGCGGCTCGTCCAGCCGCGCGCGCCAGGCCGCTTCATTATGCTCCGCCCCCGGGAACTGGCGCACGATGAAATCCTCGCCCTCCTTCAGCCCCTGTGAGCGTAGCCAGGTATCGACCTTCTTCTGCTCCGGTTCGAGGGTGGCATCAAGCGTTCCGGTGCCGTAATCGAAATAGAACCGAATCCCGCGCGGCACCGCCGCACCGGCGGCGATTTCGCGTTCAATCAACGGCGGGCCGGAATTTTCCATGGGAATCTTCCCCGTCCACGGGAACGCAGTGGACAAACCGCCGGCCCGCCCGAATACGTCGGGATGTTTCCAGCACAGCCAGAATGAAATCAGCCCGCCCATGGACGAACCCATCACCGACGTGTGTTCCGGCCCGGTGCGCGTGCGAAACGCCCGGTTCACCTGCGGCAACAGCTCCTCGATTAAAAACTTCGCGTAGTTTGTTCCCTCATCCCACGGCGAATACTCCCGCAAGCGCCGGTCGGTGTTCCAGATGCCAACAACCATCAGCGGCGGAATTTTTCCGGCCCGGACGCAGCGCATGATGGCTTCATCCACGCCCCAGTCCACGCCGGTGCTGGCGAGGCGCGGATCGAAAAGGTTCTGTCCGTCCTGCAGGTAAAGGACGTCATAGCGGCTGTTGGGTTTTTCATCGTAGCCCGGCGGCAGCCAGATTTCCACGTTCCGGGTCGCGGAGAGAAATTTTGAAGGCACATTCGTCCAATAGACCAGCCGGCCAAACACGCCGGAACCTTTCCAATCGGCAATATATTCCAGATTTTCCGCACCCGCTTTTTTGAAACCGGAAAGCACGATGGTAATGTTTGTGTCCGTGTCCACCCACAGGCGGTAATTGGGCATGACTGTGCCCGACGGGCCAAGCCCCTCGCGGTCCCAGGAACCCAGCGTAAACTTGTACTCCAACTGCGTGCCGGGCGGCAAATGCAAGGTCGCGGTCCGTTCCCGATCCGACCCGGTCATGCCCAAACCGCTTGGATTCCAGTTGCCGAGTTCCGGGCGATTCCCGGTGAGATAAACGGTGCCCACGCCCGCGGGCACTTGCGCGCGGATGGTCACGTTTCGCAGCGGTTCACCGGCGCTCGCCGGCGTGGCCGCAGGCGAGTTGCAGGGTGACAGCGTCGACAGCAGCAAAACCAGACTGATTGCGCCGGGGTAACATCTGAGGTAAAGAGTCGGTTTCATCATCGGGCTGAAATACCATGGCCCATTTCAGCGTGGCAGTAAACCTTCTGATTTTGCTTCACCAAATGGACAGACGCACGCCCCCTTTTCAAATGCGCCGGGTGTGCTAGATTTTCTCATGGAGGCTGATTTACAGCAACGGGACGTATTGTTTGGCGAAGTGATTGTCTCACGACATCCACTCTTAAACTTCAGTTGCCTTTGTACCCGTGCCACCGCGCCCTGGCCGGTGCGGCAAACCAAGACTGAACAATCAAAACCAATCAACCTGTGAGATTTCTCCTTTATTTAATCGGCGTCCTCGCCCTGCTCTCGATGACCGGTTGCATTATTCTCCCGGAAGACGAGGATCGGGGAGGACATTGGGAACATCATGATGAAGGGTGGCATAACGGCGGCCACGGCGACCATGACTGAGCAGGCAGCGCCGTCAATTTTGATGGTACTCAGTCGTGCCGGAGCTCTCCGGCCAATTCAATGCGCCGGGGGGTGGTTGATGTTCAGCCAGTAGCTCCCGATGTCCCCGACCACTTGCATGAATTTGTCGGATTCGGCGGGCTTCATGACGTAGCTGTTGACACCCAACCGGTAGCTTTCAATCAAATCAATGTCCCGTTGCGAGGCGGTAAAGACCACCACGGGGATGGCCTTGGTGCGGTCTTCGGCCTTGATTTGCCGGAGCACGTCCAAACCGCTGACCGTTTTGAGTTTCAGGTCCAGCAGGATGACCCTGGGTACGTGCATGTCGCCCCAGTTGACGAACATGCCGCTTTGGGAAATGAAATCCATCGCCTCGTAGCCGTCCAGCACGTGGACGACGTTGGTGGAGATACGGCGTTGGCGCAATGCTTCCAGCACCAGTTCCGCATCTTTGGCGTCGTCTTCGACCAACAGGATGTCCACGAATTTCTGCATCAACACTTGTCAGCGCTGGCCTGCCAGCTTCCCGACACGTCGGACCCGCCGCGGCTTGTGAACCAGGCAGAGGGACGGGCACCTGTGCATACCAATGCCCCCGTCAAAGCGGCTTGGCGAGAAAAATTAAATCACATTTCTTGTGGTGAAAACCCGGTAATTCCCGTCAGAAAATTCACCACCGGCCGGGAATACCAAAGCCTCCGTTACGGCTTTGTCCGGCGCCGGGTGAACGCGTGGCGCCGGTTGTCCGGCCAGGCGCCGATGCCCGGGAGCGGGAACGGGAAGGGCTTCGGAACCACCCACCCCGGTCAACACCTCGTAGCCATGGTGTGCCAAGGCCCACGACAGGGATTTCGAGACCACTGGATCGTTGTCAACAATCAGAATCCGTTTGACGGGAAAACTTTATGCCATATCCCATTTCGAGTGCAGAAATTCCGTCGGAAAGAGCAACGGCACATTGCCGCCAGTCTTGTGCCTGGGGAGACCAGGGATGGTTGGCCGGCTGTTCATAACCGGCACGAAACCCCAGTCGCAGCCAAAAATTCTTGACCGGCAACCGGCAAATCCTGTCTATGCTTTCGCGACCGTGAACATTCCGTGGCAAACCTACTGGTCTGAATTGATTGGCACCGCGCTGCTTGTCGGCATCGGCCTGTCTTTTGTGATATTCAATTTCGGTGACCGAAGCCCGGTTGCCGTCATTCTGCCGGACGCCGGAATGCGCCGGTTGCTGTCCGGATTTTTATTCGGCGCCACCGGTGCCGCCATTGCGTACTCGCGCGTGGGCAAAGTGAGTGGTGCCCACATCAATCCGGTCGTCACGCTGGCCTTCCATATCAAAGGCAAGCTCTCAGGCCGCGATACCACCGGTTACATTCTGGCCCAATTCGCCGGCGGCATCATCGGCTCAATCCCGTTG
>DATEGR010000204.1:0-6862 GCA_035279985.1 Verrucomicrobiia bacterium | reverse complement strand
CGCGCCATCGGCCCGGAGGCCGGCGAGGTGATGGACCCCTATCGCTTTGCCACACCGTGCCCGGCGCGAGTGAACGGTTACGCGCCGTTGCGCGGCATGGAGGACGCGGATTTATGGTTTGAGGCGGAAGGCGCGCCGTTCGAATGGTTGAAGCTCAAAACTTCGCGCATCACCGGAAAAATTCACTGGCTGGGTCAAACACTCGTTTTGACCAATCTAATGGCCGCGTTTTACGGTGGGGACGCGAACGGTTTTGCTCACTTTGATTTTCGTCCCAAACCCGGCGCGGATTTTGAATTCACCGCCAATGCCAGAAACGCGAGTCTGCATCTGCTGGCAACGGACTTGGCGTCGCCCACCAACCATCTGGAAGGGGTGTTGAGCGGACGGTTCGTAATGACGAGCGCAAACTCGTGGGATTGGCGCACCTGGAACGGTTACGGGCAGGTCAACCTGCACGATGGATTAATCTGGGATGTTCCCATTTTTGGCATTTTATCGCCGGTGTTGAACGCGATCATGCCCGGTCTGGGCAGCAGCCGCGCGACGGAGGCGACGGCACAGTTCGGCATGACCAATGGTGTGATCTTTTCGGATAATCTGGAAATGCGTTCAATGATGATGCGGCTGCAATATGCCGGCACGGTGGATTTACGAAGCCACGTGGATGCCCGCGTGACGGCCCAATTGCTCCGTGACACCTGGGTGGTCGGCCCGCTCCTGAGCACGGCGTTGTGGCCGGTCAGCAAGCTGTTCGAATACAAAATCACCGGCACCCTGCAGCAGCCGCAAAGTGAGCCGGTGTACATTCCCAAAGTCCTGCTCCTGCCCTTGCACCCGATCCGCAGTTTGGAGGAGATGCTTTCCAATGGCGTTGACACCAACGCGGTGCCGTTAAGGTAAAACCCAGGCGTGTCCTACTGTTTTGGATATGCCACGGCATTGGTATTAACGTAGCCTTCAGGTGACACGGGCTCAAAAAATCCGCTTCCGGATGAAGAAGCTGAGGGCACCGGCTTGCCCGGCATTGGTTGCGTCTGGGATTGGTTAACCGCATTTTTCGTCGCCCCATCCGAATCGGGCAATGAAACGGTGTTGGTATCAACCAAACCATCCTGCGGCACGGGTTGATAAGACGTATTCGGCGGCACAGGATGCAAGTGTTCCCGTCTTTGCTCCGCACGCAAGGCCTTGCGCTGCTCCAGCTCGTCGCCCGCCATCGCCGCCGAAATTCCGGGCATACGTTGTTCTTCCTCAGTCGTCTGTGCCGCGGCTTTTTCAGGAGACCTCAGAATGGTCGGACGCATCAACACAAGTAACTCACTACGCTGGTGGTTGCTGGTACGGCTGCTGAACAGACTGCCCAGGATCGGTATGTCTTGCAGGAGGGGAACGCCATTTTTGCTCTTGTCCTTTTCCGTACGGATGAAACCGCCGAGGATGATGGTGTCGCGATCGTTGACGGCGACTTCGGAGGAAAGCTGGCGTTTGTCGGTATTCGGAACGTTGCCTACACCTTGAATAAACGTGCTGCCATTAAGGTCGTCTATTTCCTGACTGATATCCATGACCACCAGGCCAAACGGATTGATGAACGGGGTCACGTCCAGCGAGATGCCCACTTGCAATTGCGAATACGAGGAGCTGGGCCCGCCGCCAATGCCGCTGTTGTAATAAACACTGGTGACGTAAGGCACCGTGCTGCCGACGAAGAATTGGGCTTCCTTGGCCTGGGAAGTCTGGATGCGCGGGCGCTGGATGATGGAAACTGTGCTGTCTGCAGCAGCCGCGGCCACCGCCACGTCCCACGTCGGCCCGATGTTTCCGAAATAGCTAAGGCCACTCCCCAAACTGTTGCCAAAAGCGGAGCTGGCAACCGCAGTCCCATTGGTGCCGAGCGTACTGTTCAGAAAATCAAAGAAAGACTGACCGTTGTTATAACCGCCGGCACCATTCACTCCCTGGCCGACCGGGCCACCACTGAAGTTTTTGGGAGCTTGCGACGCAGACACACCAAAATTCCACCCGCTGTTCACGTTCACGTCCATGATGACCGATTCAATCAGTACCTGCGGCAGCAACACGTCCAGTTTGGCCACAATGTCCTTGATCGTCTTCATGTCCTCTTTTGTGGCATAGACCAGCAACGAATTGCTTCGTTCGTCGGCGATGATTTTCGTCGGGCCCATCAGTTGAATTTCACCCTGCCCGCCGCCGGTCGCCGCCCGCTGGATGATGGACTGTAATCGCTGGCTGAAAGTATTGCCGCCGCCGGCTCCGCCGGCAGCCGTTCCAAAGGGCCGTGTTATTTGGCCACCGGGCTGATTGATGCCGCCGGGCTGATACTGATTGCCCGTGTTGCCCATGCTGCCCATGCCGCCGAAGGCTCCGCCCCGCGAACTGGGAGTGGTGGCATTGCCGATGGCCGAACTGGAACCGCCAAGGCTGTTGAGGGCATTGGCAATGTCGTCCACCATGGCGTACTTGATCGGAATCACCTCGGAAATAAATTCCTCCGGTAAAATCACATCCACCTTGCTGATAAACTCCAGCATCCGTTTGACGTTTTCGGCGTAGTCGCGAAGGATGAGGATGCCATTGCTGTCGATCGGGAAAACCCCGTTTGGAATCTTGCCAAATTGTTGCACGACGGGGGCCAGCTCGCTCGGCTTGATGTATTTCAACTGGACAATGTGCGTGACGTATTGGCCGACGTCCGGCAGTTGGGTGGCCGTCTGGTTGTTGAATGCCGCACCTTCCTGGCTGGCTTGCGCCACCGGCACGGCCTTCACAAACTTGTCGCCAATGTTGATCAGCGCGATGCCGTTGAGCGCGAGCACGCCCTGCAACGCCTGGACCACTTCATCTTTGGTCAGGGGAGTCTCCGTGTAGAGAACGATCTTCGCCTGGGGCAAACCCGCCCGCAACAGCGTACGTCCCACATAACGGGCGTAAACGTCAAGAACTTGATCCACATCCACGCCTTGAAAATTGATGTCGCCGGCGGGGACCATTTGTGCCGAGGCAGCCGCCGGAGGTGAAGCATCAACCGGTTGGCCGGCAGTCGGCGATGACGGCAGTGCGGGCGCAGGCGCCGGCGGATTGTTGGCCGGGTTGCTGGCCGGGATACCAGGACGTTGCGGCACGGGACGCATGCCGGGCGGCATTTGCGCCCGCAGGCCCAGGCTGGTTAAAAGCACGAGCAGGACGAACGTGGTCGTTTTCACAGTCATTTCAATGTTGCAGTTGTGTTCTTCGAATTACCTTTGGGCGTGGCCTTCTGATAACTGGCGATCAGCCGGATGTTGGCGTTAAGATGCTGGTGCGCCGGGTCGGGCTGCAATTCCAGATCATGCACGCGAATCATGGAAGCGTCGGAACCGAGCTTGTAGAGAAAATCCACCAGTTGCTGGTCGCCAGCGGTGACGTTGATGCTTTGCGCCACTTCAACGAAAAATTCATTCGTACGAGTCATCTGGCGTGACATGTTGACAATGCCAACACCACTCCGTGCGGACTGCGAATCAATCGTGCGGATGAAATTAATCGCCTGGTCTTCGGGGGCAACCGCCCCGCCCTGGCCTTCCATTTTTTTCACCAACCCCCGGTAGTTGGCCGACTGCGCAATGGTTGCCTGGTACAGCTTTTGTTTGCGCAGGGCATCAGCCAAACGATATTGCAACCGGCTCCAATCGGAAAAGTGCGGCCAGATGAAGACGTAATTTAACACCAGAAACAAAACCACCAGCACCGCCACCGCCAACCGGCGCTCCAGCGGTCGCAATTGGGCAAAATACTTTTTCACTTCGCCTCCTCCTGCTTATGTTTGAGCATGAGCGAGAATTGCCAGCTCACCGTATTGGCGGTGGCGCGAAAAGTCGGGGTCTCGCCCCCATCAAACATGGGCTGGCCGTCCACCTCCGCCTTGCGCACCGCGTCATAAAAATGGTCGGTGATCTGGGAGATCTGGTCCTGCGGGACGGTTCCGTTCAGGGACAGTTGCTGGCCATCGGCAAAACTCATCCGTTGCAACGTCAGGCCGGCGGGCAATTGCTCGGCCACAATCTTCCAGCAATCCAGCGCCGCGTACTTCAAATCCTGCCGTTGTTGGAGCACCTCGTACCGCGCCTTGAGCTGCAGCGCATTCGTGTAACTGCCATTCAACGCCGTCACCTGTCGCACGACCTGGTTTACGTGATACCCCAGCACCGTCGTCGCACCGAAATAAATCATCACCCAGATGACGTATAAAATTCCCGTCGCCACCAGACCCCGCAGCCACAAGCGATCCACGAATTGCTGGTGATACCGCGCGGAAAATTCAGGGGGCAACAAAGTGCTGCGCACGTCGCTTTGCGTTGAACGCCGGGCGGTCCGCGCCGCCAATTCCGCGAACGGCAACGGCTTTGTCACCGGTACCGGCTCGCCGAGGCTCGCGCGCAGGGCGCTTTCCCATTCGCCGGCGACCGCGCCGTCGGCGACCAGATGCCAGGTCGGTGGCGCCGTGAGCCAACCCTCCAATTCGCCGGCCCACGTCAGTTGTGCCAACTGGTCCTTCAGACTTTTCACGCGATCGCCGGTCGGCGGCAAAACCACAAAACTTAAACTCCGCAACGCGCCGTTGCACCACCACGCCACCAGCGCGACATTCTGTCCGGTGAAGGCAGCGGGATAAATCCATGCGCCGTCTTCCGTCGCGGGGGTGGTTTCCAATTCATCCAACATGGGCGCTTCGAGCCGGTCGGCCAGATAGCCCTGGCCTTCAAGCTGGCCGAGAAATTCCTCAACCGCATGGCGGGCGGCGATGACGACAACGACCGTTTGCAGATCGGCCGCGGTTTGCGGCAACATATGAATCATCCACACAATCTGCGCCACCGGGAGGGGCGACAGCTTCTCCAACTGCAATTCCACCATGGCCAGTGTCTCTTCGAAGTTGCTCCTGGGCAACTCGATGACGCGGAGAAATACGTTTTCGGGCGGCAACCAGGCGACATTCAACCGGGGCTGCCACAAGGAGCGCCACGACTTGGCCACCAGGTTAAACGGCAAAGCCTCACCGGGCGCGCCAGCATGCTCGCGATTGAACGCGAAGCCGCCGCCCTTGGCCTCGAATTGCCAGAGACGCTGCGCGTCGGCACCGACGTGGAGGATGTTGCAAAATTGCCAGCGCGCCATATTCAGAAGGCAGAAGGCAGAAAGCCGAAGGCAGGAAACAAGACACAGCAGAAAATTCTGCCTTCTTCATTCTGCCTTCTGCATTGGTATTTCATCACGCCTTGACCCACATTTCGGTTTTGGTGTCGCCGATGAGCGCCTCCATGTGTTCCTCGATCTGGGTGACGCGCAGAACCTCCTCAATGGTTGTCTCGCCGGCCTTCACCTTGTTCCAGCCGTCGGTCCGCAGGGTGCGCATTCCCTGTTCGATGGCCCGGGCCGCGATGGTTGAAGCCGGGGCGCGGTTCAAAATCAACGGCCGTATGGATTCGTTCAGAATGAGCAGTTCATAAATGCCCTTGCGCCCTTGATAGCCGAGTTGCCGGCAATCTTCGCAACCGGCACCGCGCCAGAATTTCGCCGTGTCAATTTCCCTTTCGGGAAAACCGATTTTTTGCAGGTAATCACGTTCCACCTTCTGTTCGGTCTTGCAGTGCGGGCAGATGGTGCGGACGAGCCGCTGGGCCATCACCGCTTCCACCGACGAGGCCACCAGGAACGGTTCAATGCCCATATCAATCAGCCGCGTGAACGCGCTGGGCGCGTCGTTGGTATGCAGCGTGCTGAACACCAGGTGTCCCGTCAGCGACGCACGGATGGCGATTTCCGCCGTCTCCAAATCACGGATTTCCCCGACCATGATCACGTTCGGGTCCTGGCGCAAGATATGGCGCAAGCCCATCGCAAACGTCAATCCGATCTCCGGCCGCACGGCGATTTGGTTGATGCCCTTGAGTTCGTATTCGACCGGTTCCTCAATGGTGATGATCCGCTTGTGAACGGAATTGATGGCGCTCAAAAAGGCGTAGAGTGACGTGGACTTGCCGGAACCGGTCGGGCCGGTGACGAGAAAGATTCCGTGCGGCTTGACAATGATTTCACGGATCATCGCCTCGTCCTGCGGTGCAAAACCCAGTTTGTCGAGGCTCAGGAAGATTTTCCCGCGCGTGAGCAGGCGGAGTGAAACACTTTCACCATAGACCGTCGGCACGGTCGAGACCCGAATGTCAATTTCCTCGCCCTTGATGCGGACGTTGATACGGCCATCCTGGGGCAGGCGTTTTTCGGAGATGTTCATGCCGCTCATCACTTTAATGCGCGAAATGAGGGCGGCCTGGAACCGTTTGAGTTGCGGCGGCATCGGCGTCTGATGCAGGATGCCGTCAATGCGATAACGGATCCGCAGTTCGTCCTCCGCCGGCTCAAAATGAATGTCCGTCGCGCGGTCCTTGTGGGCCTCCCAGATAATCTGGTTGACGAATTTGATGACGCTGGCCTCCTGATCGTCCTCGGTAATTTCCTTGTCGGTGGCGATTTCCAGTTCCATCGGCTCGCTCTCGCCGAGTTCGTCCAGCGTTTCCGCGCCAACGCCGTAGTATTTTTTGAGCGCCTTTTCGATTTCCGTTTTCGGCGCCAGCGCGAATTGCACCGGGCTGTGCGCGTCGAACCGCACGGCGTTCATCATGGCCGCATCAAACGGATCGCTCACCACCACTTGCAGCGCGTCGTCGTTCACGGCGGTGGGGAGCACGAAATATTGAAATGCCACCTTGGTGGAAAGTTTGTTCCGCGCCTCCGGCGGGATAGTGTGCTGGTGCAGGTCCACATACGGCCAGCTGAGCGCAGTCGCCAGCCGCTGCAAAAA
>DATEGR010000203.1:0-2961 GCA_035279985.1 Verrucomicrobiia bacterium | reverse complement strand
ATTGAGGCGCCGCCGGGAGATGATTCCAACCGCCGGTTTGCGGCGCGTCAGGAAGGCGGATTGACGCAATAACGTGAAAATTTTGGCCGCCGCCCGTGACGCCGTCGGGTGAGGAACCGATCGCCGCGGGCGGTTGGCCATTTGCTGATGATAAAACGACTGCAATTGAGACGGATGCTGTTGTTGCTGGGGTTGCTGGGCCTGGCCTTTGCCGGTCTGGGATACCGGCTGGTGGACCTGCAGTTATTGCGCCACGGCGAACTGGCGGCGCTGGCGCAGCAAAACACGGGACTCGAATATTTCCGCGAACCGCGACGGGGCAGCATTTTGGACGCGCACGGCAATTTGCTGGCAACCAGCATTTTTGTGAAAACGGTTTGTGCCGACCCGGTTTTGATCGGCAACCAGCAGAAGGTGGTGGCGCGTACGTTGGCTCCTTTGCTGCACATGAGCGAGGCCGATTTGTATCAGCGATTGCTCCCACGCGTGCGGCAGAATGAAAAAGGTGAAACGGTTACAAACCGCTATGTCGTTTTGCGGCACAAGGTCAGAGATGAAACCTGGCAGGAAATTCAAACGACGATGAGCCGCCTGTCATTCGGTCCGGGTGAAGCCGGATTTTCCAAGGACCAACGCACTTTCTGCCACAACCTGCGCACACACGCGATTTTCACCAGTCCGGTGGACGATCAGTTGCGCGTGTATCCCAACGGCTCGCTCGCGGCACACGTGTTGGGCTATGTCAGCACCGATGAATTGTCAGTGGATGGCCAGCCGGTTTTGGAAACCTCGGGCCGGGACGGCATCGAATTATCCTTGAATTCGGGGTTGAGCGGCGTGCCGGGCTGGCGGGTGACGGAAATGGACCGCCGGCGGCAGGAATTGGTATCATTGCGTGACCAGGACGTGCAGCCCCGCGACGGCTATAATGTGGTACTCACGATCGATGGCGTCATCCAGCATATTGTCGAATCCGCATTGACGAACGCGATGGACAAACACACGCCCATCAGTATCACGGGCATCGTCATCCGTCCACAAACGGGCGAAATTCTGGCCATGGCGACGCTCCCCGATTTCGACCCGAATAATCCGGGCGCGTCCTCCGCCGATGCCCGCCGCGACCGGGTCATCAGTGACATTATGGAGCCTGGCTCCACCTTCAAAATCGTTGTGGTTTCCGGTGCCTTGAACGAAGGCGTGGTGCAGTTGACCGATTCCTTCGATTGCGACCACGGCCATTTTGCATATGCCGGCCGGATTTTGCACGACCATGAGCCGTTCGACATCCTCACGACGGAAAGCATTATCACCAAGTCATCGAACATCGGCGCGGCCAAAATCGGCATCCGGCTCGGCGAAGACCGGCTGTACGATTATGCGTGGGATTACGGTTTTGGCCAGCGCACCGGAATCCCGCTGCCCGGTGAAGTCGCCGGCATCCTGCATCCGGTCAAAGATTGGAGCAAGGTGTCCATCGCCCAAATCCCAATGGGTCAGGGTGTGGCAGTGACGCGATTACAAATGGCCCTGGCCATGTGCACCATTGCCAACGGCGGCAATTTGATGCAGCCGATGCTGGTCAGCCGCCTGGTGGATCACAATGGTAATACGGTGGCGCAATACGCGCCGCAGGCGATTCGGCAGGTCATCAATCCCGAGACAGACAAATTGATGGTTGAGGCGCTCAAAACCGTGGTTTCGCCCGAAGGCACGGCGCCGGACGCTGCATTGAAGGATTACGTGGTGGCGGGCAAGACCGGCACGGCGCAGAAGGCCGGTCCGGGCGGTTACCTGCCGGGAAGATATTTCGCGTCGTTCATTGGATTTTTCCCGGCGGACCATCCGCAACTTTGCATTTCCGTAGTGATGGACGATCCCAAGGAAGGATATTACGGTGGCCAGGTTTGCGGCCCGATTTTCAGGGAAATTGCCGAACGTTGCGCGAGCTATTTGAACCTTCCGCCGGATGAAAATTCACCGGAACCCGGTTCGCCGCCGCCCCTCGTGGCGGCGGGTGGTCTGAAACCGCCCGCGGCACGGAATCCGTGACCGGTGGTAAACATTTGCAGTGGAAACACGTTCTTTGAAATTTGTGGCCGAAGCCTGCGCTGCCGAACGGAAGCGCGGCTCCGGAGAGGCCGCCCTTCAGCGGGTTTGCACTGATTCGCGGCAGGCACGGGCCGGTGATTTGTTCTTCGCCATCAAAGGCGAGCGGTTTGACGGCCACGATTTCGTGAACGAAGTCGCAGCCAAAAGTGTCACTGCCGTTGTGGTGGAACGGAAAAGGATCCCTCCGACATTGCCGGACTGCGCGGTGCTGGTGGTGGATGACACGCGTAGGGCGCTGGGCCGGCTGGCGGCGGCCTATCGGCGGGAATTTGACCTGCCCGTAATTGCCGTCGGAGGTTCAAATGGCAAGACGACGGTGAAGGAATTGATTGCCACGGTGCTCCGGCAAAAATTGACGACGTTGTGGAGCGAAGCCAGTTTTAACAACGACATCGGTGTGCCGCTGACGTTGTTGCGCCTGGAAAAATCGCATCAGGTCGCGGTGCTGGAAGCAGGCACGAATCATCCGGGCGAGCTGGCGCCGCTCGTAAAAATGATTCAGCCGAAATACGGCGTGGTGACGAACGTAGGCCGCGAGCATTTGGAATTTTTCGGCGACGTCGCCGGCGCTGCGCAGGAAGAAGGCTGGCTGGCCGAACTGTTGCCGGCGGATGGCCGGCTCTTTGTCAACGGTGACAATGAATGGACGGAACTGATTGCCCGGCGCACCCGTGCGACGGTCGTGCGGGTCGGCCTCGGGGATAAGAATGACTGGCGGGCGAAGGGAATCCGGCTGGATAAAAACGGCACGACGTTTCGCGTGGAAGCGCCGAAGGCCGGATACAGCGGAGAGTGCCGGATAAATCTGTTGGGCCGCCATCAGGTGGTAAATGCGCTTTTCGCGGTCGC
>DATEGR010000202.1:0-6843 GCA_035279985.1 Verrucomicrobiia bacterium | reverse complement strand
CACCCGCCAGTGGCGGAATTGCGCCAATTGTTGTTTCTTTTCCGTTCTCATTTCAATGCATCACGGATTTGGCCGTGAATCAAATTTTACTGCACCGTCTTGCCTTCCTTGCGCTGGACGTGCTCGCCCACATAACGCACTCCCTTGCCTTTGTAAGGTTCAGGTGGATAGAAACCGCGAATTTCAGCGGCGACCTGGCCAACGACGCGCCGGTCCGGGCCTTCAATCGTCAGCTTTGTGTTTTCCTCGACCGTCACCTTGATCTGGTCGGGAATTGCGTAATTAATCGGATGTGAATAGCCGAGGTTGAGGTTGACATTCTTGCCTTGCACCGCGGCCTTGAAACCGACGCCCTGAATTTCGAGTTTCTTGACAAAGCCTTCCGCCACGCCTTTGACCATGTTGTTGACGAGCGCGCGACTAAGACCGTGCAATGCCTTTGCCTGTGCGTCTTCACCATCACGGCTCACGACGATTTTGCCGTCCTCAACCTTAAGGCTCGTGCGGCGCGGCAATTCCCAGTCGAGTTTCCCCTTTGGGCCTTCGACCAGAACCTTCTGCCCTTTGACCTCCACCTTGACCTTGGGAGGTATGACAATCGGCTGTTTTCCTATTCGCGACATAAAATTTCTACCAAATGTAACAAAGCAATTCGCCGCCCAGGTTTTTCTTGCGGGCCTGCACATCGGTCATCACGCCTTCCGGCGTCGAAATCACCGCCACCCCCAGGCCGCCGCGCACGCGGGGGATTTTCGTCGCCCCGACGTAATGGCGGAGCCCCGGCCGACTGATGCGGCGCAGACCTTCAATCACGGTTTTCTTGCCTTGATACTTCAACTTGATGTTGATGGTCTTGGGCAGCTTTCCCTCAACGACCACATCCGCAACATAGCCTTGCTTTTTTAGAATCGCGGCAATGCTTTCCTTCAGACGGGAGTGCGGCATGGCCACCGTCGGCCGCAACGCGCGCCCGGCGTTACGGATGCGAGTCAACATGTCGGAAATGGGATCAGTCATATCAAATCTTATTCTTAATCACCAACTGGCCTTCACCACGCCCGGAATCAAACCGTTCAGCGCGGCCTCACGGAACGTGAGTCGGGAAACGCCAAACTTGCGGAGATAACCGTGGCGGCGGCCGCTGTAGGCGCAGCGATTCACCAGCCGGGTCGGACTGGCATCGCGCGGCAGCTTGGCAAGGCCGGCGTAATCGCGCTTCGCCTTCAATTCCGCACGAATCGCGGCGTATTTTTTCACCGTTCCAGCTTTGCGCTTGTTGCGCTCAAACCATGCTTTCTTGGCCATAATCGTGTTATTTCTCAGCGAGCGGGAAGCCCATCAGTTTCAATAAGTCCAGCGCCGCGACATCATTCCGGGCGCTGGTCACAATCGTGATGTCCATGCCCTGCTGGCGTTTGATCTTGTCCAGTTCTATCTCCGGAAAAATCGTCTGGTCGGCGACACCGAACGTATAATTGCCCCGGCCGTCAAATTTGCGCGGCGACAATCCACGAAAGTCGCGAATGCGCGGCAGCGCCGTCGCCACCAGCCGGTCGAAAAATTCGTACATCGCATCGCGGCGCAATGTTACCCGGCAGCCGATGGGCTGTCCTTCGCGCAGTTTGAAATTCGCAATGCTGTGGCGCGACTTGCTGATGACCGGTTTGCGGCCGGTGATCTGCGCCAGGTCCTTCGCCGCGTCTTCAATGGCGTTTTTCTCCAACGACGCGCTCACGCCCATGTTGACCACGATCTTCATCATCCGCGGAATCTGGTGGACGTTTGCGAATTTGTGCTTTTCCTTCAGGGCCGGCACCACGTCGTTCACGTATTTGTTGTAAAGTCTGGCTTTCATTTTTTGGTCACGGATTTTGCCGTAACTTCGTTCTTCATTCGAATGGCAACCTCAAACCGGCGCCGGCTCCGCCTTTCCATGTTTGGCCGCCCGCGTGTCAAACCGGTCAATCTTCATCAAATTCGAAAGGTGAATCGTGCCTTCCCGCTCGACAATCGCGCCCTGCGGATGGTCCTGGCTCTTGCGCGTGTGGCGCTTGATCATCTTCAGGCCTTCCACAATCGCCCGGTTTTTTTTCGGGCTGACGGCAATGATTTTGCCGCGCTTGCCCTTCTCGGCACCGGCCAGCACGACCACTTCATCGCCTTTTTTTACATGAGATTTTGACATAGTTTCAAATCACCTCTGGAGCGAGCGAAATAATTTTCATGAACTTTTTCTCACGCAACTCGCGCGCCACCGGTCCGAAAATGCGCGTGCCCTTCGGGTTCAGCTCCGGGTCAATGATAACCACCGCGTTGCTGTCGAAGCGCAGATACGAACCGTCGCTGCGGCGGATCGGCTGGCGGGTGCGAACGATCACGGCATTATGGACCTCGCCCTTCTTCACCTGCCCGTCCGGTGCGGCGTCCTTGATGTGCACTTTAATGACGTCGCCGACGTGGGCATAACGCTGATTGCGGCCCAACACGCCGATGGCCCAGGCAACCTTGGCACCGGTGTTGTCAGCAACATCCAAATGGGAACGAATTTGCAACATAAAGTCCGCTCAGGCTGCCGCCACGGGCGTTTCCGCCTCGTTCCGCACTACAACGGCAATGAGCCGCCAGCGCTTGGTTTTCGACAACGGCCGCGTTTCTTCAATCCGCACGCGGTCACCCGGCTTCGCTTCACCCTTTTCATCGTGGGCGTAAAATTTCTTGTAAGCGGTCACCACCTTGCGGAACCGCGGATGCGGGAACCGGCGCTGGACGCGCACCACGATGGTCTTGGCCATCTTGTTGGAGATGACTTCGCCTTCGCGTTGTTTGCGATGCCCCCGCGTCGTTGCCGTTGGATTTGCTGTTTCAGCCATACAATTCAATTAGCCACCTGGTTGCGCAGTTGCGAGATGCGCGTTTCCAAACGCGCGATGTCTTTGCGTAATACGCGCAGCCGCGCCGGTTTTTCCAGTTGCGCACTCGCCTGCTGCAACCGCAGATTGAACATTTCATGGCGCAGGTCGCGGCTCTTGGCCGCCAACTCCACCAGTGTCATGTCCTTGATTTCAGAAAATTTCATAGCCGTTTAGATCGCCCGCCGATGCCGGGCGATAAATTTCGTTTTGATGGGCAGTTTCGTCGCCGCCAGCCGCAACGACTCGCGCGCCTCCACTTCCGTAATGCCGTCCACTTCAAACAACACGTTCGCGGGGCGGATGACCGCCACCCAACCTTCCAAAGGCGCTTTGCCCTTGCCCATGCGGGTTTCAAGCGGCTTTTTCGTAAACGATTTCTGCGGGAAGACGCGCAGCCACATCTTGCCGCGTCGCTTCATGTTGCGGGCAATCGCGACGCGGGCTGCTTCCAATTGCTTGGAATCCATCCAGCAACGTTCGAGCGCCATCAATCCGTATTCACCAAAAGCAACCGCATTGCCGCGGGACGCCAGTCCGGCGCGGCTGCCGCGGTGCATCTTGCGAAATTTTACTCTTTCTGGTTGCAACGGCATAGGTTCGTCAAATGGTTAAATAGTCAATCACCCGTTTTACTTCACCGGCACCGGCTCGGCCGGCGCCTGCGGCTGTTCTTTCTTTTGCGGCTTGTTCTCGCCGCGGCAAATCCAGCATTTGATGCCGAGCTTGCCATAAACGGTAAGCGCCTCGGCAAATCCGTAATCAATGTTCGCGCGCAGCGTGTGCAACGGCACGCGGCCCCAATGATATTGTTCGACCCGCGCGAGTTCCGCGCCACCCAGCCGGCCCGCGCAGCGAATCTTGATGCCTTCCGCGCCGAAATCTTTGGCCGTCTGCAAGGCCTTCTTCATCGCGCGGCGAAACGACACCCGGCGTTCCAATTGCAGTGCGACATTTTCCGCCACCAGTTGCGCATCCAGTTCCGGGGTCTTCACCTCGACAATGTCCACATAGACTTCCTTGCCGGTCATCCGGCTCAACTCTTCCTTGAGCTTGTCAATTTCCGCACCTTTGCGGCCAATGACCACGCCCGGGCGCGCGGTCAAAATCGTCACGCGACAGCGGTTGGTCGCACGCTCGATCAAAATTTTCGGGACCGACGCCGTTTCGAGCTTCTTCTTCAGCAGGGTGCGGATTTGCCGGTCTTCGTTGAGCAGCGGGCCGAATTCCTTCTTCCCGGCAAACCACTTCGAGCGCCAGTCCTTGTTGACGCCGACACGCAGACCGATTGGATTTGTTTTTTGGCCCATACTATTCGTCTGACAAGGTGATTTTGATGTGACAACGGCGTTTGAGGATTGGTCCGGCGGAACCGCGTGCTTTGGGGGTGAAACGTTTGAGCATCGTGGCCGTGCCGGCAACCGCTTCCTTGATCCGCAAACTTTCCGGCTTCAGTTTGTTGTTGTTTTCCGCATTGGCGATGGCCGACCGCAGCGTCTTGGCCACCAGCCGGGCGCCCTTGCGCGGAACCACCTGCAGCACCGCCTGCGCCTGCAAGGCCGGCAGCCCCTGAATCTGCCGCACGACCTCACGCATCTTTTGCGCGGACATCGGCACGTTTTTCAAGATGGCATGAACTTCCATGTTATTTCGCCTCCGCTTTGGCCGTGTGCGCGCCGTGTTTCTTGAATATCCGCGTCAAGGAAAACTCGCCGAGCCGGTGGCCGACCATGTTTTCCGTCACAAACACCGGGTTAAAAACCTTGCCGTTGTGGACGCTGAACGTCAGGCCGACGAAATCCGGCGTAATCATCGAACGCCGCGACCACGTCTTGATCGGCGTTTTCTGATTAGTGCTCTTCGCCTTCTGGATTTTGTCCAACAGGTGAAAATCTACAAACGGACCTTTTTTAATCGAGCGTCCCATAAATTACTTGATCTTCATCGGCCGACCGTTGCGGCGCACAATAATGAAACGGTTTGAATATTTGTATTTGGGGCGAGTCTTGCCGCCTTTCGCGATCTTGCCCCACGGCGACATCAACTGCTGCCAGCCACCGCCGGATTTTGATTTGCCGGCGCCGCCGCCGTTCGGATGGTCCACCGGGTTGCGAGTCACCCCACGATTGATGCCGCGATGACCGCGATGCCGCGTGCGACCGGCTTTGCCCAAAATCACATTTTCATGTTCCGCATTGCCGACCTGGCCGATGGTCGCGTAGCAATTTTCGTTCACCTTGCGGATTTCGCCTGAGGGCAGGCGGATTTGGGCGTAACCTTCGTCGCGCGACATCAGCGTTGCCGCGCCGCCCGCTGAACGCACCACCTGCCCGCCATGGCCCGGCGTCAGCTCGATGTTGTGAATCGCCAGACCAACTGGAATCGCCTTGAGCGGCAGGGCGTTGCCGACTTCCGGCGGAGCCGCCGGACCACTGGATATGGTGCCACCGACCTTGATGCCTGCCGGCGCGATGATGTAAGCCTTTTCACCGTCCTTGTATTGCAGCAAGGCCAGGCGCGCTGAACGCATCGGATCGTATTCAATGGCCGCGACGGTTGCCTCCACGCCGTGCTTGTCGCGCTTGAAATCTACGAGGCGAATTTTCTGCTTGTGGCCGCCGCCGATACCACGCGCGGTCACGCGACCGTAGGCGTTGCGCCCACCGGTTTTCTTCCGCGTGACGACCAGCCGCTTCTCGGGCTTCGTCTTCGTAATATCGCTGTAATCCGCGTACGTGACGTAGCGCAGAGACGGCGTTAGCGGTCTGAATGTCTTGACTGGCATAAAAACAAAAGTTTCAGCAGCAACTTTGAAGTCGGCAGGCCATCATTCCTGTCCCGGCAGGGAATCAGTTATCGGTCTGCAAACATGCTGTCCATTCGCCCGAAACGATTCACCGCACTGTGGTAACCCAGCGGGGTTGTCTTCCGAACGAAACGGAGCGGAGAAAATATCAAATACGCGTCCCGACGCAACAACTTTTTTGAAGAATTTTGGAGGTCTGAATCATTGGTAAAATCGCGGTCACAGCAGGTTTTCGTTACGATTTACCCCGCATTTCCAACAAAACGCCGACGCTTGAGAAGGTGGAAACCGCATAAGGCACCGCCATCGTCAGCACCATTCTGATCAAACGGCCCCAGGTCACCTGTCCGGCAAGAATCGCGTCGCCCTGGTTGATGCCAATGAGGATAAAACCGATAATCAGCGCGTATTTGAGCGCACGTTTGACCACCGAGGGCTGGAACGCCAGTTGAAACCATGCTTTCATGGTCCTCACGCTAAAGCATCTGCTCCCTGGATTCAAGATTGCCAGGGTTCGGGCCCGGCTCTGTCCTTTGGTGACTCAAAGTTTCGTCAGCCAATATTTCGTCATCTGGTCAGTCATGAGCATAATGACAACCATAATTCCCGAAATGATCAAACCCACCGCCAGCGAAGCCAGCAAAATGCGCAGTTGATGACGGCGCCGGTCCTCTGGCATGTGTGGAAACAACAATTTGTTCAAACTCAGTTTCATACCACCGAAAATTCGACACGCTGTCTGGTGTCGCGTTCGAGATTTGGTTAGCCGGCGTAGCGCAGGTTTTCCAGCCTGCGGGTTCACGGAACTTTCCAGTTCCGTGTTTCCCAAAACTCGCGACTGGAAAGTCACTGATATCGCGGGACAAGAATGTCCCGCCAACCCGCAGACAGGAATGTTGCTTTGTAGAAAAGATCCTGCATGCGAGAGAACACCGGCGGTTGATCTCCCTCTCCTTCGTCGTCGACGGAGGAGAGGGCCGGGGAGAGGAGGCGCTGCTTAAAATCCCCTCTCCCTGGCCCTCTCCCCGCGCTTCGCTGCGTGGCGAGGGAAATGAATTTATGACGTTGGAGATGGTTTCTACAGTGCAACAGGAATGTCTGCGCTACCATGTGCTGGAAATTCGGGGC
>DATEGR010000201.1:0-4469 GCA_035279985.1 Verrucomicrobiia bacterium | reverse complement strand
GGAAAACATCCAATGTCCGTATTGCGGCCAGCGGTTTGAGGTGGTGGTTGACACGAGCGTATCGTTCCAGCGATACACCACGGATTGCGAGGTGTGTTGCCGTCCGTTTGAGGTGATTGCCGAATGCGAACCGGGCGAAATTCTGAGCTTGGACGCCGTGGCGAATTGAGGCAATCTCCGCGCGATGTCATTTAGCGACCTGGTTTTTTGGGTTTACGTCGTCCTGCTGTTGCTGGGCGGACTGTTTGGCTTCTACAAGGGGAAGAGCAAAGTCTCATTAATCACGTCGGTGGTGTCGGCGGCGTTGCTGGTGTTGACGACGTTGCGCGGAATTTTCGAGCCTGCCTTTGCCCGCGATCTGGCCAACCTCATCCTGGCCGCGCTCCTGGTGGTTTTTGCCATCCGGCTGGCGAAAACAAAAAAAATCATGCCGAGCGGGTTGATGCTGGTTCTGACGATTCTGGTCCTGGCGTTGCGGAACTTGAAATTTCATTGAGTCGGCCGGGGCGACGAAGCTTGAAACCGGGCCGGAAGCGTCCAATGCTTCGCCTCCACCCCGGAAAATCTCCCGGAAATATGTTGCGCGGATGAAATGCGGCTCGTAGATTTTGTTCCCTTTGGATGCACCCATAGCTCAATTGGATAGAGCATCTGACTACGGATCAGAAGGTTGTAGGTTCAACTCCTACTGGGTGCGCCAGTAAAATCAATGGTTTCTCACTTTCTGCCCGCCGCCCATTCCCCCAAGCCGCATCAAAAGCAGCAACCGGAAAGTTTTGCCTCGTTTGGCGCTTGGAAGAAAAATGGGAACGTGTTTTAATGACATCTCATGCAGAGTGTCCCCATCGCCATACCGTGGTATACGCCGGAATCATACGCGGATGTGCTTTCTTTGCTGCCACTGGGCGAGCGACAAAACGCGCCGGCTTATGACCGGTTTGTGGCTCAGATCGAAGCAGCGGAGAAGGAAGCCAAGAGCAGCGGGAATGTCTCCTGCCGCATCCCGATCGATGTTGTCGAATTGAAAGCCTGGCATGATGGCAATCATTTGAACGTTTGCGGTGCCAGCCTCTCGCAGTTCATTCAGGTCAAGCTGGCTCAGATGCTCAGGAATCGCAGCCACAATTAAATTGCCCACGCCGCCCATGATAATTCATGGGGGGAATGCTCGGACGGCCGGAGATTATACGGGTTGCAGGATGAAGGTAATGGTCGCGTTGGGGGGACATTGGTATTTGACGAATTCACCGCGCAGCCAGACCCGCATGAACGTTTCGTGGTCCTTGAGGTTGAGCACGACGACCGCGATCCTGCCGTCGGGATTGACGGCCGCGGTGGCGATGAAGTCGTCGCTGTTGGAAGTACAGACGATGCGTTTGGCTCCGGGACGGATGAAGCGGGAAAACTGGCCTAAAACGTAGTACGGGGGATTATACGTGATTTCGCTCGTGGTGGTATTGGCATTGACGATGGTGTTTCTATGTAGGCCGGGGACGTCGCCGGCGTGACGCGGGCCGTTGTCCTGGTCAAGGATAAGATTCCACACGTCCCAGCCTTCGGTCCAATTATTGAGGTCGGTGATGATGCTCTTGGAGAGGCGCAAGGCGGCGGGCCAGGTGCCACCAATACCACCTTCGGTGTAAAGGAGATGTTTGTCCGGGAAGGCATCGTGAACCATACGGACGTTATCGAAGTGGTCGCCGGTATACCAGTGGAAGGCGGCTCCCCAGATGTACCGGGAGGCTTCGCCGTCGTCGTACGCGGGTTGGACCCGCTCGTAGATAAGGCCGCGATTGTGGTCCCAGATCATGAGCTTGACGTTGGAAAGGCCGGCCTTTTTGAGGGTGGGACCCAGGAAGTTCTTGACGAAGTCGCGTTCTTCATCGGCGGTGAAGATGCAGGATTCCCAGGTCTGGGTGGCGAGCGCCTCATTTTGGACCGTCAGGCCCCATATGGGAATGCCCTCGGCGGCGTAGGCCTTGAGGTATTTGACGTAGTAGTCGGCCCACGTCTGGTTGTATTCGGGCTTGAGTTTGCCGCCATGCAACATTTCGCCGTTGGTTTTCATCCAGCCGGGGGGGCTCCAGGGAGAAGCATAAAGCTGGAGGTCGCCCTTGGCGGCAGCCTGCGCGCGTTTGATGAACGGGATGCGGTCCTTGCGGTCGTGGGCGATGGTGAAGTTCTTGAGCTCCCTGTCGCCGGCGGTGTCATCATAGGTGTACATGTCGCCGGAGTAGTCGCAGCTGTGGATCGTGGTGCGGCAGAGGGTATAACCGTTGCCTTCAACCGGATCGAAGCAAGCTTTGAGGAATTGCTCCTGGGCGTCCGGGGAGAGCCTGGCGAAGACGGAAGCGGCGGCATCCGTAAAGGCGCCACCAAAGCCCAGGATGCTTTGGAAGGTCTTTTGGTCATCGATGATGATCGTAGGGATATCCTCGTCGGGCTCCTCGAGCGGTGCGAGGGCAAAGAAACCGTGGTCGGTTAACATTTGCGCGGGTAATGCGCCGGGGGCCGGGAAAGTTGTGGTGGCTGCGGGGGCGGTGACTGGCGGTGCGGTGACGTAGACGCGGGCTTCCCGGTAATCCCGTTCCTGGGCGGATGCGGAAACGAGAAGAAGGACAGGGGTGATGGTGGTAAACAGCGTTCGCCACGCTGCGCGGGTCAGTTGCTTTTTCATGGTTTGTGGTTGGTGACGGGTGTGCGTTTCATTTGCGGCTTAACGGACTAAGCGACTCCGGGCCGCTGGTGTCAACCACTTTACTGCTTAAATCAGCCTTATGATCCGGTCGTCAGGACAGCCGCTTCGACAAGACAGTCTTTTCGTACTGTTTCACTTCCGCCAGCCAGGCGTCGCCGACGGGAACATTTTTCGATTCGCAATAAAAGTCCCAGACCGCGCCAAACGGGAGCGACTTGATTTCCTCCTGCAATGCCAGTCGCGTCGTGTAATCGCCCGCGTTTTCTGCCGCGCGGAGTTTGTCCGTCGGTTCGAGCAGTGCGAAGAGCAGGGCGCGGAGCAGGTTGCGGGTGCCGATGGTCCACGCGGCCACCCGATTGATGCTGGCGTCAAAATAATCCAGCCCGACATGCACGCGCGCCAGGAAACCGTTCGCCACAATCTCCCGCGCGATGGCCAGCAGGTCGTCGTTCAGGATCACCACGTGGTCGCTGTCCCAGCGGACGCCGCGGCTGACGTGCAGCAGGAGTTCCGGCAGGAACTGCAACACCGCCGAAATCTTGTCGGCGATGCCTTCGGTGGGATGGTAATGCCCGGCGTCCAGCGTCAGCAGTTTCTTCCGGCTCACGGCGTAACCGAGGTAAAATTCATGCGAACCGACCACGTAACTTTCCGAGCCGATGCCGAACAGCTTTGGTTCCACGGCATCGAGGTTCAGCTTCGGCGAAATCGGTTTCTGGAAAATGGCATCGAGCGATTCGGCCAGGCGCACGCGCGGCGCATTGCGGTCGGCGGGCGTGTCCTTCATGCCGTCGGGAATCCAGACATTCGTGACGCAGGTTTTGCCCAGCGTCCCGCCGATGGCTGCGCCGATTTCGCGGCAGCGAAGGCAATGCTCGATCCAGAAGTGCCGGATGGCCCGGTCCGGGTGTGACAGGGTAAAACCGCCGGCGGCTTTCGGATGCGAAAAACAGGTCGGATTGAAATCCATACCGATGCGGTGTTGCCGTGCCCAGGCGATCCAGTTCTGGAAATGGGCCGGTGTGATTTCGTCCCGGTCCACTTTTTTGGCGCCGAATTCGCCATAGCAGGCGTGCAGGTTCAGGCGGTGTTTGCCGGGAATGAGGGAAAAGGCCTTGTCCAAATCGGCGCGGAGTTCGTCCGGCGTGCGCGCCTTGCCGGGATAATGGCCGGTGGCGACCAGCCCGCCGCCCAGGGCGGCGCCGGAATTTTCAAACCCGCCAACGTCATCGCCCTGCCAGCAATGGAGCGAAATGGGAATGCCCGCCAACGTTTGCAGGGCACGGTCAACGTTCACGTCGAGGGTGGCATAATGTTCCCGCGCCCGGGTGAAGGCAGCGTGCAAATTTTTGGATCTGGTGGCCATTTGTTTCATGGATGCAGACGTTAAATTGGGATAAAACACCCGAGGAAGTCAATTCAGCCCGGATGGAGGTAGGGTCCTGATTTGGCAGTAGGGCACGACGTAAGGAGTGCTTGCCCAACGACTCATTACCTCGTCGCCTACAAATTTAGGACAGTACCCGGATGGACGCCGGGCCGCGCCCGGGATTTGTCTCGCCCGTCAACTGCCGTATAACCTGCTGAACTTGAAGCAGGCGCCGCCATCCTGGCCGGCGCGAATAGATCTGCCACTCGGTTCGAATTCACACCGCTGCCCTCCACCGCGGTTGGCGTCTGCGGCCCGCCGGTATGCGTTGGGGAAATTTCCCGCCCTTTTGCGTTTCAAAGATTCCCGCAGAAAATCTGTGCTCCGCATTGACATCGCGGT
>DATEGR010000200.1:0-2860 GCA_035279985.1 Verrucomicrobiia bacterium | reverse complement strand
AGGGTCAGCATGGTTTTCATTGTGGTTTTCATGTTGTGCTCTCTTTCTATTTTGCCGGTGTGAGTTTTTCTTTGACGCAATTTACCCGGACGCACCTTAAGGAGACGTGAAGCCGGAAATTTCCTGGAATTTTTTTTGTGTCACACCTTCATCTCCCCTTAAGGTTGCGTCTGCGAGAGTGACGGCGGAAGGCGGTTGTGTTAAATCAGCCGCAGCCGCGGTTCACATGAGAATCCTGATTGTCGAAGACGAACCCGATTTGCTCCGCAGCCTGGCCCAGGGGTTGCGGGAGGAAGGGTACGCCGTGGACACTGCCAACAACGGCGAGGACGGCCTCTTCAATGCCGGGAGCTACGACTACGATGCCATCGTGCTTGACGTGATGCTGCCCAAGCTCGACGGCTGGGAGCTGCTCAAACGGCTGCGTAAAGCCAAAAAGACCCCTGTGCTCATGCTCACGGCGCGCGACCAATCGCGGGATCGCGTCAAGGGACTCGATACCGGCGCGGACGATTATGTGGTCAAGCCGTTCGACCTGCCGGAACTGTTCGCCCGCCTGCGCGCGCTCATCCGCCGGAGCGCGAACCAGACCACGAATGTCATTGAAATCGGCGACGTAAAGATCGACACCGCGGCGCGCAATATTTTCCGCGCTGAAAAACCCGTCGAACTCACCGCCCGCGAATATTCGCTTGTGGAATTTCTTGCCCTGCATCGGGGTGAGGTCGTCACCCGCACGCAACTTTACGAGCATCTGTTTGATGAGAATGACAGCACGCTTTCCAACCTGTTGGATGTGCACGTCTCCAATGTCCGCAAAAAGCTCGGTGCCGGATTCATCACCACCCGCCGCGGCCACGGCTATAGCGTCGAATGAAGATTTTCAAATCCATCAAGTGGCGCTTGCAGCTCTGGTATGGCCTCATTCTGGTACTGGTACTCGCCGGTTTCGGCTTCACTGCCTGTCAGCTTGAGTGGGGACGGCAAATGCGCCGGATCGATGAAGAATTGCAACGCCGCATTGGAGTCATTGCCGCCGCCCTCCGTCCGCCACCGCCACGCAGGCCGGATTTCGGCGGACAACCTTTCGGGTCTCCGCCCCTGAACCAGCCCCCGGATGAAGGGCCACCCGGACAGAACCCACGACCGCCGATGGAGTTCCATCTGCCGCCGCAGGCTGCTGGCTTGTTCGGCCCCAGCGATCCGAACAATTTTTATTTTGTTATCTTTCGTGACGGGAAAGAGTTCGCCGCGTCAACCAACCAACCCAACCGGACCGTCACCCGGTCGCTTCGCCCACTGATCTCAGTCAATACCCCTTCGCAGTTTCCCGCGAAAGAAGCCAAACCGCCGCCACCCTATGTCATCGGAGAATTTCGGGAGGTTTGCCGGCCTTTGCCGTCGGGTGATTTCATCCGGGTTGGTTGCTCCATCGCGCCAGAACTGAAGGGGCTCAACCTTACTGCTCTGAAGTTGGCCGGTGCGGGCGGGGTCATTTTGCTGCTCGGCCTGGCCGGTGGCAATTGGCTGGTCGGGCGCGCCCTCCGGCCAATCGACGGCATCAGCGCCGCTGCTGCGAAAATTTCCGCCGGCGATTTGTCGCAACGCATCAACGTCGCCGAGACCGAGAGCGAGTTGGGCCGGTTGGCGGCGGTGCTTAATTCCACTTTCGCCCGGCTGGAAACCGCGTTCGCCCAGCAGCAACAATTCACTGCCGACGCCGCGCACGAACTGCGCACGCCGGTTTCCGTGATGCTCACCCAAACGCAGACCGTCTTGAACCGCGAACGCAGCGCCAGCGAGTACCGGGAAACGGTCGAGGCGTGCCAGCGGGCATCCCAGCGGATGCGCCGGTTGATTGAATCGCTCCTGGAACTGGCACGGTTGGATGCAGGACAGGAGACCATGAAACGGCTGCGCTTCAATCTGGCCGGAACCGTGAACGAAAGCGCAGAACAATTGAAACCGGTTGCTAATCAACGTAGTATAAAAGTTCTGACTGAACTGGCTCCGGTTGAAATCACCGGTGACGCTGAACGCCTGGCACAGGTCGTCACCAACCTGCTGACCAATGCCATCCAATACAACCAACCCGGCGGCGAAGTACGTGCGAAATTGGAAGCTCAAACCGGGCTGGCTGTGTTGACGGTCAGCGACACGGGGCCGGGAATTTCCGCCGGGGATCTGCCACACGTGTTTGAGCGGTTTTATCGCGGTGACAAATCACGAGCCACCGCCAGTGGCAACGCCGGGCTGGGGCTGTCCATTTCGAAGGCCATCATCGAAGCGCATGGGGGGACGATTGAAGTTTCGAGCCGGGAAAATGCGGGGACGACATTTATCGTGCGATTGCCGATGTAGGACAGCCGTCGCGGCTGTCTCCATAATTTTCGGAAATTTCAAGTTAGAGACAGGCGCGACGCCTGCCCTACTTTACCGCAGAAACATTTCCGCCGCAGCATCCGCAAAGCGGAGTCCCCGGCGTGTGAGATGAAAGCTGTCGTGTGAAATTTCCGCCCAACCGCGATCCGCCAGTTGGTCCATCTCCGCCGACCATTCATCGCGCAAATCAAAATTTGTCGTGCGTTGAAATTCTTTAAACGGCCAGCCGGCGACCATCCGCAGGCCAAAGGCGGCGGTCTCCCCGGCGCGCTTCAAGGGCGGCAATTCCTCGCGGGATTCGATGGCGCGATTTCCTTTTTCCAACTGCGCGCAATAAAGCTGTGTGTTGGCCCGGTTTTTCGTCCGCACGCCGCGCACATAGCTCGTCGCGCTGGGACCCAGGCCGTAAAACGAACCGCCCCGCCAGTAATTGACGTTGTGCCGGCAGGCACGGGCGGGAATGTTCAGATCACCGTCG
>DATEGR010000199.1:0-2680 GCA_035279985.1 Verrucomicrobiia bacterium | reverse complement strand
TCCCCGACCCTCTCCTCCGCTTCGCGGAGGCGGGGGAGGATTCCATGTTCGTTGCCCGAAGATTTCGTCCGTGCCCGATTCGCCGACCGCCTGCCGATGATTCCCCCTCTCCCGGGCCGGAACGCTGCAGTTGGGCGACTGCCAAAGTAGCGGCGACGCCTTGTCGCCAGCACGTGAACACGACACCCACGTCGCATTTTTACATGTACTGAATGGTTGACTGACGGAGGCCGGCGACGAAGGCGTCGCTGGCACGTCCAAGCAACGCGGCGTCGCTTCTACCCTGGCGCCAACTGAATCGTTCCGGTGGGGGAGAGGGCCCGGGTGAGGGCGAGCGTATGGAATGCTGCTGCTCACTTTATTTCTCCGTTGCTCAATTGGCCTTTGTCGAGATGCAGGGTCCGGGCCGCGCGCGCCGAGGCGTGCGGGTCGTGCGTGACCATGATGATGGTTTTGCCGTGCTCGCGGTTCAACGATTGGAGCAAATTCAGAATTTCATCGCCGGATTTCCGGTCCAGGTCGCCCGTCGGCTCGTCGCACAGCAGCAGCGTTGGGTCGGTGACAATGCCGCGGGCGATGCCGACGCGTTGTTGTTCGCCGCCCGAAAGCGTGCGTGGATAATGCTTCGCGCGATGCGACAGCCCGACGACCGCCAGCGCCGTTTCCACATGTTTCTGCCGTTCGGCCCGGGAAAGGTGCGTGAGCAACAGCGGCAGTTCCACGTTCCGCTCCGCTGTCAGCACCGGCATGAGGTTGTAAAGTTGGAAGACAAAGCCGATGTGCCGTGCGCGCCACGCCGCCAGGGCGCGGTCGGACAATTGATGCAGCCGTTCGCCGGCGACCGTGAGCGCACCGTTGGTCGGGCGATCCAGGCCGCCGATTAAATTCAACAGCGTGGTCTTCCCGGAACCCGACGGGCCCATCAGTGCCAGAAATTCACCGGCGGGAACCTGCAAATTCAGGTCCGCCAGCACATGAATGTCCTCCGAACCGCGATGGAAAACCTTTCCCACGCGCTCGACCTGCACCAGCGTGCCATTGTTTGATTTGCTCTCGCTCATAGCAACCTCCCAAATACCTTGGCGTACGGTTGTAGCGGCGGTCTCTGACCGCCGTCCTGAGAGTATTGGAAGACGATTCGGCGGTCACAGACCGCCGCTACAGTGTTTTTGACTTCGCTCATAGCTTTTTCTCCTTTACGGCCATGCCGTCCTGCAAACTGGCCGGCGCACCGACGACAACCTTTTCGCCGGTGGAAACGCCCGCGCTTAACACGGAATCATCGCCTTGTGTGTCGCTGACGGTCACCGCGCGCCGCTCGGCATGGCCGTCTCGAACCACGAACACCACGTCGCGCCCATCGCGGCTGAGCACCGCGTTCCTGGGAATGATCACCGCATGGCCCGCTGCCGTCGCGCCATTGTCGCGAAAGGCTACCTTCACCGACATGTCCGGCAGGATCCGCGGGTCGAGCTGGTCGAAACCGACGCGTACTTTGACGGTGGATTTGTCGCGGTCGGCGGTCGGAATGATGGCGATGACCTTGCAGGGAATTTTCCAGTCCGGATACGCATCGAGCGTCGCCTCGACCGGCTGGCCCGGCTCAACCCGGTTGATATAGCTCTCGTTCACGTCAATTTCAATCTCCCGCGAAGTCATGTCCACAATCGTCCCGATGCCTGTCCGCGTGAAACCGCCGCCGGCCGAGACCGGTGAAATCATCTCACCGGGCTGCGCGTCCTTGGTGGTGATGATGCCGTCGAACGGCGCGCGGATGATCATGTCATCCATTTGCTGCTGCCACAGCTCCACCTGGCGTTCCGCGACCACGATATCGAGTTTCTGTTGCGCCAGGTGTGCCGACAAAGCTTTCGCGTTGGATTCGGCCAGGTCCAGGTCGGCTTGCGACGCGATGTGTTGCCTGGCCAGTTCGGTGGTGCGCTGAAATTCCTGGTCGGCGTCCTTGAGTTGCGCCTCGGTTTCCGCCAGGGCCGCTTTGGCCGACGCCAATTGGGCCACGGCCACGCCGAGGCTGGTCTTGACGTTGGAATCATCCAACCGCGCCACCACCTGTCCGTTGGTGACCTTCATGCCTTCCTCGATGAGCACCTCCATGACCTTGCCGGTGACTTTGGAGGAAACGGTCGCCTGCCGCCGGGCGGTGACGTAACCGGACGCGTTCAACACCGTCCGTTCGCCAGCGCCACCACCGGTGCCGTGCGCCACCGCCGTTTGCACTTCAACCGCACCGGCTTGTGAATGCCACCAGACCGCCGCGCCCAACAAAAGCAAAATCGCCGCCGCAACGACGATCGGCCACGGCTTGAAGGCGGCCGGCCGCTCCGGGCGACGCTCAATGCGTAACTCATCGAGCGGTGATTTGGGCGAACTCATAAAATGTCCGCCTACATCAAACCGTTTTTTGGTGTGAGGGTCAAGCCGGGTAATGCGACAACTGAGGAAAATTAGTAAACGGCAAGAGTGCGAATCCTGCGCGCGACTTGACGCCGCTGCGCGTTCGTCCTAGCTTGCCCATATCGGGGAGCCAAACCCGTCCGGTTGAGGCAGTCGATGACCGCCGGTGGCTGGCGAAGGCTGAGAGGGCGACGCGGGAGCGCCGCCGACCCGTTGAACCTGATCCGGATAATGCCGGCGAAGGGAGGCACTGGCGTGCCGGCCA
>DATEGR010000198.1:0-4205 GCA_035279985.1 Verrucomicrobiia bacterium | reverse complement strand
ATCTTGCTGAGAAACCGGGTCTGGAAACCGGCGCGATTTAACGCTTGTTGCAGGCTGGCGAACGTGTAACGGCGGTAATGCCCCGCCTGCACATCGGCATCCGACCACAGCCAGCGCCCCGCCGGAACGCTGAGGTAAATGCGACCGTGGTCTGCAAGACAACGGCGGACTTCACCCAAAAACCCCTGCTCGTCCGCGATATGTTCCAGCACGTCAAAGAATCCGACAGCCGGCAGCGACCGGTCACGAAAATGCGCTTCGTTCAACGTCGCATGCACGACGGTGCGCAATCCGCGCGCCCGCGCGTGACGAACACCGTCACCACCCGGTTCGACCAAAACCACGGGTACGCCCCCATTCGATTGCAGCGCCGCCGCGACAAATCCATTGCCGCCACCGATGTCGAAGAACGGACCGGGGGCGGGAAATCGTTGAAGCAAGGCCAGGAGACACGCGTTGCGGTGGGCAAACCAGAACGAGTTGTCCTCCAGCGTAAAGCAATCGTTATTGCCCGCCGCCGGGTACGAGACCGCCTCCGTACCGCGCCCGCGCCAAATCCCGTCGGGGTCCTGTCGCAGGCCATTCGCGAAAAGAGTCAGGTCGAGTTGCGATTGGCCTTGCTGCCGATTGCCGGAAGGAATCTGATTCTCAGCCATGGAACACATGGTTTGCAGCAATCTGAGCGCCGGAAAGCGCCCGGGAATTATGATCCTTCGCGTTGGACAGGAAAACCAGCGCCCGGCTTGAGACCAAGCAGGCCGTTTTCAATCCAGAGTCCATGGAGTTGTCAATGCCCAAGGCCAGCCGCTTTGTCACGTCAAAAAACGGAATGGGGCCAAACGGCAATAAAGGCGCTGCTGGCGATTTGAGGCGTTCACCAAAATGTTACCAACTTTGGCTTGACGACCCGCGAACAGGTATTATCATCACGTTTATAAGCCGACAAAGGAGTTGTCTGACGTCGATTGGATTTAAAGTTGAAAGGATCGTGTATGAAAATACCGCATTTCTACCTGAAAGCCGGGCTGCGGTTCATTTTGCCTGCTGTCCTGCTGTTCTGCGAAGCCAAAGTCCCCGCCCAGACCACGGATTCCAACCTGATTCCCGTCGTCACCGTTCAGGCGACCCAGCCAATGGCAACCGTAACCAACTCCGGCGTGTTCACTTTGTTCCGGGCGGGCAATACGAACATGACGTTGAATGTGTGGTATGACCTCGGCGGTACGGCGTCCAACGGCGTGGATTACGCGCCCATTCCTCCGCATCTGGTCGCGATTGCCGCCGGTGCGACTTCCAATACCATCATCATTACGCCCCTGAGCAATTCGCCACCCGTCAGCGCCGCCCGGACAGTGGTGCTGCAACTGACGAATTCACCACTGATGACTCCGGTCAATTATGAAATCGGTTCGCCCAGCGGAGCGACGGTATATATTATCAGCGGCGGGGCCACCAACCTGCCGCCGTCCGTAAGCCTCATCGAGCCGAAAGATGGCGAAGTGTTTTACACACCAACCAACGTCCTGATGCTGGCAAAAGCCACCGACCCGGACGGTTCTGTTACCAACGTCGAATTTTTTGCCGGTACAACCGATCTCGGCAAGGGACTCATGGTGGTGCTTGATCCCCCGGGCGTTAACGGTGTCACCGGCCCGGTCTGGTTCTTCAACTGGCAAAACCCGACGCCGGGCAATTATCCGTTGACGGCAGCAGCGACCGACAACGGCGGGGCCACCACCACCTCGGCATCGGTCAACATCACCGTACTGCAAAGTTCGCCGACCAATATACCGCCGGTGGTGAGAATCATCGGCCCGGCCAACGGTGCCGTGTTTTTTGCACCGGCGAACATTCCCATTTCGGCCGTCGCGAGTGACACGGACGGGGTGGTGAACTCGGTTGAATTTTTTGCCGGCACCAAAGACCTGGGCCCAGGCACCGTGGACACGTGCGTCACCCCAGCCGGAGGGTGCGTCGGCTGTCCGACTCCGACCCCGATTTGCATCTATTCCATTGTCTGGAGCAATGCGCCGGTCGGCGTTTGGGCGTTAACCGCCGTAGCCACGGACAACGGCGGAGCAACTTCAACGTCGGCGCCGGTGAAGATCGCCGTTCTGGCATCGCCGCCACCGCCGACCAACCGGCCGCCTATCGTCAGCATCGTGGCGAGCGATCCGGTCGCCATCGAAGGCACCAATTGCTGGGTCTGGCCGGGTGAAACCAATTCGCCGCCGACCTGGGCAGCCTGGCCAACGGCCGTTTGCCGATCCTTCACCAACTGCGGACCCAAGACCGCCACGTTCACCGTGCGCCGGTTTGGCGACACCAATAGTGATTTGACCGTTCCCTATGATATCAGCGGCACCGCCAGTAATGGCGTGGATTATGTCACTCTGCCCGGCTTTGTAACCATCCCCGCCGGCGAACGCCGCGCTTTGATCCCGATCGTGCCGATTGACGACGGACCTCCGGACGTGAACAAGACCGTCATTCTCACGCTGCTGCCGGACATGCAAATGAATCCATTGCCCGGTTATATGCTCGGATTCCCGCGCCGCGCCGCCGCCATCATCATTGACCAGGGTCCCGGTCCGACGACCGGCATGTTGCCTGGCAGGTGTTTCCATCTGGCCGCGCCGGGTCCGGACGCCGCCTGGTTCTCGGTTGAGTGTTCAACGGACCTGGTGAACTGGACCTCGGTCTGCACCAATCAGGTGGTTAACGGCTCGATTGATTTCGTGGATCCGGACACGGCCGGCAACCAGTCCCGGTTCTACCGCGCCGTTCCGTTAACGAACGTACCTTCGGAATAATCCGGGCGGTTGCCGGTGCAAAATGGCGGCGGTCAGGGCGGTTTGATTGTGAAAAGACTCGCGGACGGGCCCTCGGCGCTCCTATTTTCCTGGAGTGCATCTGGCCCATCTGCGACTCCGTGACTTCCGCAATTACGCGCGACTGGACGTGGACTTTGCGCCCGGTTTCCATTTGCTGCTGGGCGACAATGCACAGGGCAAGACCAACATCCTCGAAGCCGTTTATCTCATGGCCACCCTGCGCTCGTTCCGCGGCGTCGGCGGCGCGCAGATGATTCGCCACGGCCAACGCGGTTACTTCGTCGGTGGCATGGTGGTGGGTGGAAATATTCCAGCATCGTTGGCGTCTATCTCCCTCTCCGCCAACAAAGTTGGGGGAGAATATCCTTCGCCCGCGGGAGCGGGAGAAGGTGCCCGGAGGGCAGATGAGGGTCGCAGGGATCAGAACGAATCTTGTGGCCGGGGAGAGGCGGAACCTGGCCCGCAAACTCACCCCCCCGCGCCCCAGCCCCCTCCCCGCTTGGGCGGGGCGAGGGAGACAAAGATCCTCACCAGCCAAAGCTCACGCGAAATCAAAATGTTCTGGTCGGCCAGCGAACGTAAACTCGCGCTGGACGGCCAGCCGGTGAAAAGGCTGACCGACTACCTTGGCGTATTGCGCACGGTGGTCTTTTGCACCGAGGATTTGCAACTGGTCAAAGGCGCGGCGCGTGCGCGCCGGCGGTTCCTGGATTTGTTGCTGGCGCAGACGCAGCCCGGCTATCTTCCCCTGCTCCAGCGGTACATGCGTGCCGTCCGCGCCCGCAACGCGTTGCTCAAGCAACGCGTCGTGGACGAAGCCGCCCTCGACAGTTTTTCAGAGGAACTCGTGAAGCTGGGCGACGAAATCATTTGCACCCGCCGCGAGCTGGCGCCGAAATTTTCGCCGCTCGCGAGGCTGGCATACCGCCGCATTTCCAATGACGCCGAGGAATTGCGCATCGACTATCAGCCCAGCGTAAAAAGGGATTTCGCCGTCGAATTGGCGCAATCGCATTCCCGCGAACGCTCGTACCGTTCCACGCTCGTCGGGCCGCATCGTGACGATTTGCAATTGCTGCTCAACGGCAAATCGGCCGCCCAGTTCGGGAGCGAAGGCCAGAAACGCACCCTGGCCATGGCGTTGAAGATGGCGCAGGCGGAATTTCTGGCCGGCCTTCATGGTTCGCCACCCATTCTGTTGATTGACGACGTGATGGGTGAGTTGGACGTGAAACGTCGCAGCGGTTTTCTGCCGCTGCTTGAATCGGCGCGCAAGACGAGCGGCCAGGTCTTCATGACCGCGACCGAGGAAAACTGGCCGCGCGAGTTGGGCAAGGATTTGCAGCGGTGGGAGGTCCACGCCGGAACGTT
>DATEGR010000197.1:0-2123 GCA_035279985.1 Verrucomicrobiia bacterium | reverse complement strand
TTTGCAACCTTGCATGAGCAGGGCCATGAGGCCGACGACGTTGATGGCGAGCACGCAGAACACGGCGACTTTCACACGTGAACGGCGTTTGCTTTGCAGCTCCAACAAGGAGCCTTGGGGTACGAACGGGTTGGGACTATTCATGGATTTGGCGCTGATTGCGTCCTTTCGTGATGAGGATGGGTTGTTGAGTTTCCCGCCATGAAGCCTTCCTCTCAAAAACTTCCCGGCGTTTTAAATCGTTTCTGTTCATCTTGTTACGCTTGAAGCCGCTGTGCTGCAGGTTGCTCAAAACCAGCTGTTTTTCAAGCCGTCGGCTGAAGAAAAGCACATTTTGGGCCACCACGCGCTTCACCTTTTCCGCCAATGGTTTTAACAATAGCAGGCCATGGAAGCAAGGGGCAAAGCACTTCGGGCCGATTTCATTTTCAGTCAGCTTAACCATAATTTTCATCTCAGTTTCAGCGTGGCCAGCGCGACGACCGCAAAGAGCACGCACAAAATGTAAAAGCGCATTACGACCTGGGATTCGTACCAGCCCTTCTTCTCGAAATGGTGATGCAACGGCGCCATCAAAAAAATCCGCCGGCCCGCTCCGTAGCGTTTCCGCGTGAAACGAAACCAGCCGGTCTGCAGGATGACCGAAACGGCCTCCATGACAAACACGCCGCCCGCAATCACCAGCACAAACGGCTGATGAATCAACACGGCGATAATGCCGAACGCCCCGCCGAGCGGAAGCGAGCCGGTATCGCCCATGAACACCTGCGCCGGATGACAGTTGAACCACAAAAATCCCAGTCCCGCGCCAATCAGGGCCGAGCAGAAAACGGTCAGCTCGCCCGCGCCGTTCACATAGGGAATTTGCAAATAATGGGCGGCGTTGATGTTGCCGGCCAGGTAAGTAAAAAATAAAAACACAAATCCGGTGATGAGCGTGCAGCCGATCGCCAGTCCATCGAGGCCGTCCGTCAAATTCACCGCGTTGGAACTCCCGACAATCGCCAGCACCACAATCAGCAGGCCGATCCATCCCGCATTTACCGCCACCGGATATTTGTAAAACGGCACCATAATTTCCGTCACCAGCTTGCCCGTCGAGGGCGTCAGCCACAAATAAACGCCGATGAACGTGGCCAGTAAAATTTGCACCCACAGTTTCAATCGCGGCGGAGTGCCGCCACCGCTTTGCTGAATGATTTTTGCGTAATCGTCGTAAAACCCCAACCCCGATAACACCAGCACCGAGAGCAGGGTCAATTCGACCTGCGCGTTCCATTGCGCCCACAGCATCGTCGAAAACACCAGCACGGCGATGATCAAAATGCCACCCATGGTTGGCGTGCCTTTTTTGCTGAGCACGCGCGCGCCCAATCCACCGGCTTCCTCGGCCTTGTCCATGTAATCCTGGCCAAACTTCAACTGCTTGAGCCAGTGGATGATTTGCGGTCCCAGCCACCAGCTCAAAATCAACGCCGTGATCGCCGCCCCGGCGCTCCGCACCGTGATGTAACGAAAGAGTCGCAAGGCCGACAGGTGATCCGCCCAATGCGTTCCCGCCGACCAATCGAGCAACTTCTGGCTCAAATAATAAAGCATTGCCTTGATTCACGATTGCTCCGACTTCAATATTTCCGCGATGCGTTCCAGGCGCGACGCGCGTGACGCCTTCAACAACACCACATCGCCTGCCTTCAAAAAATGTTTCACGGCATTCTTCGCCGCCTCGACATCCGCAAATTCAAGTACCCGGCTCAGCCCGGCGGCCCGCGCCGCCGCCGCCACGACCGGCGCCATTTTGCCGATGGCGAACAACTGGCCAACGCCCAACTCCGCCGCGCGCCGGCCGATTTCCGCGTGCGCCGCTTCACTCTGCGCGCCGAGTTCGGCCATGTCGCCGAGCACCGCCACCCGCCGGCCCTGCAACGGCAGGGCGCAAAGCGTTTCCAGCGCTGCAACCATCGAATCTGCGTTGGCATTGTACGCGTCATCGAGCACGCGCACACCGCCGGCTTCCCAAAATTGCATCCGCATTTTCGCCGGTTGGCATTCGGCCAGGCCGTCCCGCACTGCGGGACGGCCCAGGCCTAGTTCCTCACTGACCGCGACCGCGAAAAGCGCAT
>DATEGR010000196.1:0-11364 GCA_035279985.1 Verrucomicrobiia bacterium | reverse complement strand
GGAAGCCGCCCAGGGCCAGCTCGAAAGCATTTTGCGCAGCGCGAATCAGACCGTGGTGGGAAAGCATCCCTTGGCCGATTTCGTCAACGCGGACCCGGCGCAACTGAAATTTAACCAGATACAAACGGAAATCGAACAAGTGGTTCGGACCGAGCTGCAAACCAACAATTACGGCATTCAGATCGAGTTTCTCGGCCTCAAACAACTCGGCTTGCCGGACAGCGTCACCCAGGCGGTTTTCGACCGCATGAAGTCGGAGCGCAATATTCTTATTAGCCAGGCGCAGAACTATGGCCAGGCCAAAGCCATTGAAATCAAGGCCAACGCGGACCGGCAGGCCAACGAAACCCTCGCCACGGCCCGGGCCGAGGCCACGCGGATTCAAGGCGAAGGCGTGGCGGAAGCCGCCAAGACCCTGCCCGTCTTCCAGGAAAACCCCGATCTGGCGGTCTTCCTTTTGCGCATCGACGCCCTGCAGCAGTCGCTCAATCAAAAGGCGACGTTGATCTTCGATCAGCGCACTCCCCCGTTCGATTTGTTCCAGGGTACCCTGACCAACGCGCCCGGCCACTGACCATGAGCGACGAACCCAACCATCACGACCCCGCGCCCGAGCCTCCCGTGGCCGCGCCGGCTTCGGTGACGCCGGCGTCACCGGAGGACGCCGGTTCGCAAGCATTGGCCGAGGCGTTGCGCAGCAGCTTTGCCATCGTCAAATTTGTCATGGTGGTGCTGGTGATTATTTTCTTCGGTTCCGGTTTCTTCCAGGTCGGCCCGCAGCAGGAGGCGATCATCCTGCGCTTCGGCAAGCCGGTGGGACAGAATGAAGCGGCCTTGCTGGGACCGGGGTTGCACTGGTCATTTCCCTATCCGATTGACGAAGTGGTCAAAATCCCGATTACGGAAATTCAAAAGGTTTCCTCCACGATTGGCTGGTTTGCGGAAACACCGGAACAGGAACTGAGTGGCAACCTGCCGCCGCCCGGGCCTTCCCTGGTTCCGGGGGTGGACGGCTACGTGATTACCGCCGATCGCAACATCATTCACACGCGGGCGGCGCTCTATTACCAGGTAGACCAGCCGATCCACTATGTGTTTGATTTTGTCTCAGCTTCCAACACCATTCAAAATGCGCTGAACAACGCGCTGCTGGACACCGCGGCGCGGTTCAAGGTGGATGACATTCTTTATAGTGACGTGGCCGGATTCCAGGATGCAGTCGAACAGCGCGTCAGGGCCTTGGCCGATCAGGAAGGGCTGGGCATCACCGTAAAACAATGTAACGTGGAAAGCATCCCGCCCCGGCAGTTGAAGGACGTTTTTGACCAGGTCACGGAAGCGCGCCAGAATCAGAACAAGGTTTTGGACGACGCGCACAGTTACGAAAATCAAGTCACCAACAGTGCTGACGCGCAGGCGGCGGCCATTCTCAGCGAGGCCCGGAGCGCACGAGCGCTCTACGTCCAATCCCTCCAGGCCGATGCGAAAGCCTTCAGCGCCCTGTTGCCGAATTACCAAATCAACCCCGCTCTGTTTGAACAGCAGAAACTGGTGCAGGTCATGGGACAGGCGCTGACCAACGCGGATTTCAAGGCCTATTTGCCCACCTCGGCCAATGGCGAACCGGTTGAATTGAGGTTAATGTTGAATCGTGAGCCGCCGGGGCCAAAATCGGGCCCGACTGGCCAATAACATGAACCGTTCGGCCTGGAGTGCAATAGTGTCCTGGACTGCGGCAGCCGTCTGCCGCTTTCGAACGTTGGGTCCCAATTTGAAAGGTTTGAAGACTGAGGCGGTTCAAAACCTGACGGCAAGCGGCGCGCGTTTTGGAATCGTAAATTGTAAATCATAAATCGTAAATCGATATGCAGGTCACATCACTTTTGAGCCGTCACGATCATGGGCACGAGCATGAACCCGGGTCCGGCCACGACCACGAACATTCTGTAACGCACCTGTGGCAGGCCGTCGTGGGGGTCGTGCTCGTCCTCAATGCATATGTGGTGGACTGGTTGTTTACGCAGGGCGGCGCCGTCGCCAGCGCCAGCGCCTGCCTGGGATCGATTATTCTGGGCTACCCCATCGTGGTCACGGCCATCAAGGATTTGCGCGTCGGCCGCCTGAGCATCAATGAATTGGTCGCCATCGCCGTCCTCGCCGCGTTTGCGTCGGGCAATTACAAGATCGCCGGCGTGGTCGCCTTTTTCATGCTCACCGGTGAAATCATCGAATCCCGCACCGCCGAAGGCGCGCGCCTGTCCATCGAATCGCTCATCAAACTCACGCCCACCCGGGCGCGCCGCCTCAAATCCGACGGCAGCGAAGAGGAAGTGGCCGCCAGCGAACTCGCCGTCGGGGATGTGATCCGCATCCGCCCGGGCGATAACGTGGCGGCGGACGGTGTCATTGTGAGCGGCCAGGGTTCGTTCAATGAGGCCACCATCACCGGCGAATCGCTGCCGGCGGACAAGAAGGCGGGCGACGACGTTTTTGCCGGCACGCAAAACCTGACCGGGGTGCTGGAGATCAAAGTCAGCCGCGCCGGGCAGGACACGACGCTGGGCCGCGTGCGCGAACTGATTCTGGCGGCGGAAAAAACCAAGCTGCCCATCATGAAAATCGTGGACCAGTACATGGGCTTCTATACGCCGCTGGTGCTGGTCATCGGCGCGCTCGTCTGGGCTTTCACCCACGATTTAAACCGCGTCATCGCCGTGTTCGTGGTGTCCTGTCCCTGCGCGTTCATCCTGGCGACACCAACGGCGATGGTGGCCGCGCTCTCGGCCGCGGCGCGCCTGGGGATTTTGATCAAAAACGTCGCCGACATTGAACTGGCTGCCCGGATCAATGCCTTCATTTTTGACAAGACCGGCACGCTCACCACCGGCCAGCTCGCCGTCAGCCGGCTCGCACCCGCCGGTGAAATCAAGCCCGCCGAACTGCTGCGCCTGGCGGCGTCCGCCGAAAAATACAGCAACCATCCGACGGCCAGGGCGCTGGCGCAACTGGCGGAGGAGGCCAGCGTGCCGCTCCTCGAACCCAGGGATTTCAGCGAAGCGGCCGGTCGCGGCGTCAAGGCGCAGGTCAATGGTTCAAGCGTGCTCGTCGGGCGCGCGCAATGGCTGAAGGACAACGGTGTGACGGAGGATTTTCTCAAGTCGGTTGACCTGAACGAAACCGAAGGCTGGAGTTTGATTTTTGTGGCGCGCGACCATCACTGCGTCGGCTGGATCGGTTTGCAGGATAAGACCCGCGCCGAGGCCAGGAATTCACTGGCCGAATTGAAGGAAAGTGGCGTCCGCCGCGTGGCCATGATTTCCGGCGACCGCCAGCCGGTGGTGACGCGGGTGGCGGCGGAAATCGGCTGCGAAGAGGCCAAAGGCGATTGTTTGCCGCAGAACAAAGTCGAGTTTGTTCGCAGCATGAAGGCCAAAGGCTACCGGGTGGCGGTGGTGGGTGACGGCGTGAATGACGCGCCGGCGCTGGCGGCGGGCGACATTGGCATCGCCATGGGCGCGGCCGGCAGCGAAGTGGCCATTCACACCGCGACCATTGCGCTGATGAACAATGACCTGCGCCGGTTGCCGTTCCTGGTGAAGCTTTCCCGCAGCACCCGCGCGGTCATCAACCAGAACTTCCTGTTCGGCCTGTTGTTCATCGTGGTCGGCCTGACGGTCACGTCGCTCGGCTATATCGGCCCGATTCCCGCGGCCATTTTGCACAACGTCGGTTCGTTGATTGTAATTTTCAACAGTGCCCGGCTCGTGCGCAAGGGCGAGGAACTGGAGCATTACCATCCTGCACCGGTGGAACCGCCGCGCGCCGCCACCGGCCAATTGGCTCCCGGGATGGCGTGATGCGGCCGGCCCGCTTTTGTTTATGCCTGTTGCTGAATTAAATCCGCAGTCTCCAGCCGCCCATCCAAAATCGGCGGAGGTTATCGTGTCGGTCCGCGGGCTGACGAAAATCTTCAAGGATTTCTGGAACCGCCCGAAGGCCCGCGCGGTCGACAACGTGGATTTTGAGGTGCGCCAGGGCGAGGTTTTCGGCCTGCTCGGCCCGAACGGTTCCGGCAAGTCCACCACGGTGAAATTGATTCTGGGTTTGTTGTATCCCACGAAGGGGCAGATCGAGGTCTTCGGCCATTCGCCACGGCACGTGCCGACGAAATCGCGCATCGGCTATCTGCCGGAGGAATCGTATCTCTATCGCTACCTGAACTCGCGCGAGACGCTGGATTTTTTCGGGAATCTTTTTCACCTGCCCAGGGGCGAACGCCGCAACCGCACGGAACAATTGCTCGAAATGGTCGGTCTGGGCAAGGTCCAGACGCGCGTGGTGGGCGAATTTTCCAAGGGCATGCAGCGCCGCATCGGTCTCGCCCAGGCGCTGATCAACGATCCTGACCTGGTGATTCTCGATGAACCGACGTCCGGGCTCGACCCGATTGGCTGCCGCGAGGTGAAAGATTTGATCCTGGCGCTGGCGCGCCGCGGCAAGACGGTGCTTCTGAGCAGCCATCTGCTGGCGGACGTGGAAGACGTCTGTGACCGCGTGGTGATTTATTACGGCGGCAAAATCCAGGCGATGGGTACGCTCAAGGAACTGCTCGCCAGGCCGGACACGCTGCGCATCACAACACCGGTGCTGCCGCGGGAAACACTGGAGCGCGTGCTGGAAATCATCCGCCACGACACGGTCGCCGGCAATGTGCGCGTGGATAACCCGACGCAAAATCTGGAGAGCTATTTTCTCGACGTGGTACAGCGGGCGCGCCAGGCTGCCGCCGAAACGAGCGGCGCGATTTCCGGGGCGCGGGTGGCGGCGTATTTACGGGCCGATGCGCCGGAGCACCCACCCGCCGCGGAAAAAATCCTGGAACGCCTGGCCTTGCCGGAAACGGCCAAACCGGTTGCCCGGTTGCAGTCCGTTCCTCCAGTTGAACCCGCCGTGAACGAGCAAAAGCTCGAAACCTTGACGAAAGCGGGGGAACCAGCGCCGGTGCCGGCTCAAGCGGCTCCCGCCGCCGGCGCAGAGCCGGCGGATCTGTCGAAAGCCGACGAGAAATTGTCGTCACTGTTGAACAAGCCAAAATGATTTCTACCACAGATGGACACAGATTGTTTGAAGATGGATTATTGGATTTTTGGATGGATGGATGGGTGGGAAAACCACAGCTGACGTCTCATTCAATCATCCACCAATCCATTTTATCCGTGCCCATCCGTGCCCATCCGTGGTTGATTTAAATTGATGCAACGATTATTCGCCATCGGTTGGTTGACCTGGAAGGCCGCGTTCCGTTTCCGGCTGTTTCTGGTGATTGCCGTGCTTTTGCTGGCAGCGGTGGTCGGGCTGCCGTTGTTGCTCAAGGACGACGGCACGGCGCGCGGGTTCACGCAAATTTTAATCACCTACACCTTGAGCGTCATCACGGCGTTGCTCGGGCTTTCGACGCTCTGGCTTTCCTGCGGCACGCTCGCGCGGGACATTGAGGAATGCCAGATCCAGGTGGTCGCGTCCAAGCCGGTGGCCCGCTGGCAAATCTGGCTGGGCAAATGGCTGGGCATTGTGTCGCTCAACGCGGCGTTGCTGGTGCTCTCGGGCGCATGCGTGTACGTCCTGCTGCAGTGGCGCGCCACCCGGTTGCCGGCGGCGGAACAGGAGGTTTTGCACGCGCAGGTGCTGGTGGCGCGCGGTTTGGCACAACCGCCGGACCGCCGCGCGGAAATTGACGCCCGAACCGAACAACTATTGCAGCAACGCCTGCAGCAGACCCATATTGCGAACGCGAATTTGCCGGCGGTGCGGCAACAGCTGCGCGAGGCGGTAAAGGCGTACTTTCAACTGGTGCCGCCGCAGTACACTCGCGAATGGCAGATCGATCTGGGGTTTGCCAGAAACTTCTTGCATGGCAAGCCGCTGCAGTTGCGCGTGAAGTTCAATACTGCGGAGGTCGGTGCATCGGGCACGTTTGTGGGCCAGTGGCGGGTGGGCGAGCCGGGAACGGCCAACGTCTGGTACAGCGGACCGATGAGCCTGTCGCCGAACGCTTATCATGAATTTGAAATCCCGCCGGACCTCTTCAACGGCCAGGGTGTGCTGACGATTGGTTTTTTGAACGCCAACAACACGACGCTGCTGTTTCCCATCGAAGATGGGATGGCGGTGTTATATCCCGAAGGCGGTTTCCTGCTGAATTTCGCCCGCGGACTGGGAATCCTCTTTTGCTGGATGGCCTTGCTGGCGGCGATTGGGCTGGCCTCGGCCAGCTTCCTCTCATTCCCGGTGGCTACATTTTTTTCGCTGGCGCTCCTGGTGGTGGTGTTTTCCAGCGGGACCCTGGCTGACGCAGTGACCTCGGGCACGGTCACGGGCGTCAACGAAGAAACCGGCGCGGCGGGATATTCCATCGCCGATCATGTGTTGATTCCGCTGTTCAAGGGGATTTTAGCCGTCGTCAACGTGGTGAAGAATTTTTCACCGATCGATTCGTTGAGCACCGGCCGGGCCATTTCGTGGAGTGAACTGGGCGCGGCGTTTGGACAGGTTGTGTTGCTGTTCGGCGGCGTCATCAGCTTGATTGGCATCAGCCTGTTTGCCCGGCGCGAACTGGCCACCGCGCAGGGAAACCAATGAACAGCCGTTTAAAAAAAATTCTGCTGCTGGTGCTGGCGGCGGCGTTGCTGGCCGGTTCCGGGCAGATGCAAAAGACGCTGAATCGCGACCGGGAGCAACTGGATCTGACGCGCACCACCCCGCTTAAAAGCGCGCCGCCGCTGCTGGCGTTCACCACGGTGGCGCTGGGCGGTTTCCGGGGATTGATTTCCAACTTCCTCTGGATTCGCGCCAATGACCTGCAGCAAGCGGGCAAATATTTTGAAATGGTGCAACTCTCCAGCTGGATCACCGATTTGGAACCGCACTTCCCGCAGGTCTGGCTTTTTCAAGCCTGGAACATGGCCTGGAACATTTCGGTCAATTTCACGGATTTTTCCGATCGCTGGCACTGGGTGGAGCGCGGGCTGGAATTGCTGCGCGACGACGGCCTGCGTTACAATCCTGATGATCCGCTCCTTTACTTCCAGTTGAGCTGGATTTTCCAGAGCAAGATGGGGCAGAACATGGACGACGCAAACCAGTACTACAAGGAGCAATGGGCGAATGAGATGATGCCGTTTTTCGGCCCGAACGGAACGAATTTTGACGAATTGATTCACCCGCAAACTCCCGAGGCCACGGCGCGCGCCGGACGGCTCCGCGACCAATACAAAATGGACCCCGTCTTTGCGAAACAGGTTGATACCGAATGGGGACCGCTCGACTGGCGCGTGCCGGAGGCGAGTGCGATTTACTGGGCCGCGCTCGGTCTGGAAAAGGCAAAGGAACACCCCAACAAGGTGAAGCAATCCGATTTGACCGCCCTTCGCCGTTCCATTTACCAATCCATGCTGCAGGCGCTGTATCATGGGCGGCTGGTCATCAACCCCTTCGACAAATCTTACGACTTTTATCCTGACCTCGACCTGGTTTCCAAGATCAATGCGGCCTACGACACCATGTACGCCGAAGAGTCCGAGGCCGGCCAAAAACAGGCCGTTCAAAACGCCCACCGGAATTTCCTGCGGGACGCCGTTTATTTTCTCTATGAGGACAACCGCCTCGCCGAAGCGGCCAAATGGTATGCTTATCTCGGTCGCAATTATCCGAACCTGCCAATCCTTGACTCCGACCCCACGTCTCTGCCGTCGCGATTGACCCTTGACCAATACGCCGTTGCGTGTGTGCAGGGAGACGTCAAGGATATAGACCAGAACCGCACCGTGGCGGCGGTCGAAGGGTTGCTGGGCCGGTCATATTACGAATTGGCCATTGGCCAGGATGACCGCGCTACCATTGCCAAACTGCTGGCTACGAAAATTTATCACAATTATGAAACCAAGGTTGCCTCTTTTCAGGGACAACCGCGGGTTGGACTGCCCCCCCTTGCCGACATCAATCGTACGGTGCTCAATCAGTTGCTCGATCCAAAACAAGGTTTGCCTTACGCAGCGCGCGCCGTGCTCCGCACGCAACTCCGCCTGCCAACGGAAACTGCTTCCACCAACGCACCCCCGGCTGCGGTCGTTTCCACCAATGCGCCTGAAACCGTGGAGACAAACGCCGCCAGTTCCATGGCCAAATAATTTTCGACGCCGGCCGCCGCCTCGCTTAGCTTGATTCGCCTGTGACGAAAAAACATTCCAGTGAACGCCGGCTGGCGGAGACCAAGCCGCGAGGCGAGGGCCCGATTCGGGTCGGCCTGATTTCGCTTGGTTGCGCCAAGAATCTCGTGGACGCCGAAATCATGCTGGGTTCGCTCCTGAAAAGCGGTGTGGAAGTCACCAATGACGCCGCGCAGGCCGACGCCGTCATTGTCAACACCTGCTCGTTCATTGATACCGCGCAGGAGGAAAGCGTGGACGCCATCCTTGAATCCGCGGAAGTGCGTGAAGCGAAGCATCGCGGCCAAAGTTTGATTGTTTCCGGTTGTCTGCCGCAACGTTTTCGCGAGGAATTGCCCAAACTCCTGCCCGAAGTGGATGCGTTCATGGGCATTGACCAGGTCGCGCAGGTTGCAGACATCGTGAAGCGAGCGGTTCAGAACCGGCAAAACAAAATTGGCAAGCATGCAACATCCAATATTGGACGTTCAACCTCGAAGGGAAAAATCACTGGACGGTTGGCTGAATTGGAGAAGAACCGTACGACCTCTGAACACGAAAAAACCGAGGCCATTCGCGGCTCGGAAAAATTCGGCAAAACCAAAACCGTTTTTAGTTCGCAATCCGCAATCCGCAATCCGCAATCGCCGATTCTGGATGTTACCGCTCGTCCGACCTTTATTTCCGACTTCGCCACGCCGCGCTTCCGGCTCACGCCCAGGCATTTCGCCTACGTCAAAATCGCCGAGGGCTGCAATCATCCGTGCAGCTTTTGCATCATTCCCCGGATGCGCGGCTCGCATCGCAGCCGGCAGCAGGCGGACGTCGTCGCCGAGGTCAAGGCACTGCTCGCCGATGGGGTGAAGGAAATCAATCTGATTTCGCAGGACTCGACCTATTACGGACTCGATTTGCGGCCAAATCATTCGCGAGCGATTTCGTCGCCGGAGAAATTTTCCGCCGCGGCCAGATCGCTGGCCGCTGATGCCACGACCATCTGCACGTTGTTGCGCGAGCTGAATGCGTTGCCCGGCGATTTCTGGATCCGCCTGCTCTACACCCACCCGGCGCACTGGACGGATGAACTCATCCAAACTATCGCCGACTGCCCGAAGGTGGCGCGCTACGTGGACATCCCGCTCCAGCATATCCACGAAAACATGCTGGAACGGATGCGCCGTGAAACCTCGCAACAATATATCGTGGACCTGATCCGCAAAATCCGCGCCGGTGTGCCGGGCATTGCGTTGCGGACAACGTTCATTGTCGGCTTCCCGGGTGAAACCGGGGCGAGCTTCGAAACACTGCTCGATTTCATCCGGGAAACCAAATTTGAGCGGCTCGGGGTGTTCACTTATTCCAGGGAAGACGGCACGCGGGCCGGCGCCATGGCCGGACAGATTCCCGACAAAATCAAAAAACGCCGACGCGAACTGGCCATGGCGGAACAGCACAAAATCGCCCGGCAGGTTTCCGAATCGTTTGTTGGCCGCGAACTCAAAGTGCTCGTCGAAGGCAAAGCCCATGACAACCAGCTTCGTCAAGCCAATGTGTTTTCCTGGGAGCACGGATTGATTCGCGAGTCGGAAATCCGCAATCCGCAATCCGCAATCCGCAATTTTCTGGTCGCTCGCGGCGAGGCCGACGCGCCGGACATTGACGGACGGGTTTACGTTCGCGGCAAATTGCCGATCGGTGAATTTGCCCGCGTCAAAGTCATCGGCCACACGGATTACGATTTGATCGCCGAGCCGGTCTCGCGCCATCGTAGCGCAGTGGCTTGAAGTGGCGGAAGTTGTTTAAGATTTTGCGAAAATTGAGTAAGGCGGAGCAGCACCTTTACGTTTCTGACGCCATCGTTTGAAGACTACAACCGTAGGATCAAGAAAAACAGAGCCATCGCGAAGTTTAGTCGTGCCTGCTAGTGTCGTGTTGTAGGTTTCAGTACGGCGGCTGCCTGTTGTTGCGTTTACTTTGCTGCCAACGTAAGTCCAATCTGGTTCAGGCTGATTGTGTCCATTTAGCACAGCGAACATGAGATGGATGAAGCGAACATTTCCTGTTTGCGATTCGATTTGGAAACATGCGATGAGATGCCAGCCGGAGTGGCCGTTGTGACTTTCGCCGCCTTTGCCAATTTGAATTGTGGATTTCACTTCCAATCCTGCAGGCTTGCCACCCTTCTTTACCGCTGGATTGATGAGGTCGGGATAGGCTTGGTCGGAGTTGTGTTTGTAGGGTGAGTGGTCGTTGAGGGCATCACAGAAGACGTTCGAGACGAGTCCGCTGAAATTGTTGCCTTGGATGTATTCCGGCAGCGGTTTCGCTCCGCTGGCGATCAAGTTGGCGTTGATACGAGCCACAATACTTTGCGTTGCATTCATTGCTGCCTCCAAGTGGGAAATATTCATACCCGGTGGCAACGGAACTCGCGGGTGAAAATAGGCGTGATTGACCGTAATGCCAGATGCGGTTGATACAGGAGCGAATGCGCCCGCGATGAATTGCGGCAACGGGCAGGCGAGTGCGCGAGCCAAAGATTCAAGAATATCAATCGTGAAGTTCTCTCGACCGTTTTCCATGCCGGAGAGATGCTGGTAAGTAATGCCTGTCTTGGCGGCCAACTGCTCTTGTGTGAGTTGCTTTTGCTCGCGAAGTCTGCGAATAAACCGCCCAATGGTCACTTTGGTATCCATTTCGCCCATAGTTGATACACGTTTTACGCTTGATTGTCTTTCGCCTATAGTTGAACCTGTTCGCGGATAAGAAATGTATCAGCTTCACCATGCTAATTGCTTCGACTGGCTGCGCGAGCGCAAGCCGCGTTCGATTCATGCCGTCTGTACCGATCCGCCTTACGGTGTTTTGGAATTCACGGAAAAGGAAATCTCCAAACTCCGCGCCCGACGCGGCGGCGTGTGGCGCCTTCCACCGGCCATCGGCGGCAGCCAGCGCGACCCGTTGCCTCGTTTTACTGTTTTGACTGACGCACAAAAGCTGGAGCTTCGGCGCTTCTTCCATGAATGGGGCAAAGCGCTCGCACCTGTGCTCGTGCCGGGTGCGCACGTTTGTGTGGCGGGTCATCCCATTCTCCAGCACCTCGTTCAAAACGCAATGGCCGAGGCGGGATACGAAGTGCGGACGGCCATTATGCGGCTTT
>DATEGR010000195.1:0-4596 GCA_035279985.1 Verrucomicrobiia bacterium | reverse complement strand
AGGGCGGCGATTTCGAGATAGACACTTTCGCTGCTCAAACGTTTCGTCGAAACTTGGTGGGGCAAGCGTCTCCGCGAGCCGTCGTTGTCTCGTTCTTCGGCTGTAGCGGTTTCGTCGCCGCGAAGGCGCGCAGATACTCGCCCCATCGGCAGCAAGTTCCGTTCACGCTCATGCTGAAGAAACGCCATGAGATGTTTCAACTCGACCGATTTCCAATCCGTGAGATTTTGCGTCGCCGCCCATGCGGTGAATTTGCCAAGCAACGCCGCGTAGGTTTTCGCCGTATTATCCGATTGCCCGCGTTCGTGACGCAAGTATTGCAGGAAATCTTCGACGAGCGTTTGCACTGGAACAGCCTCACGCAAAGACGCAAAGCCCGCAAAGAAAAATTTCATAAAATCCATTACGGACTTTGCAATGCTGACTCCTGACTTCGTCGCGTGCTTCGAAGATTTACCAGGAGCGCGGACGGCTTTGTCCGCGCTCCTTGGGTTGGGGCTTCGCCGCGCGAAGCCTTTACGTGAGAAAATTCCGGCGACAACCGGTTTTATCCAAACAACGAAAGTTGCGCGCCAGGGGGACGACGAAATGCCGCCGCGGAAAGTTCGCCGCCGTGACCCTGAATCCCGGCCTTGCGCCGCGCTACTTTGAACATTCGCTCGATCTGATCAGCAAAAATGCCTTCGCCGCGCATTCGCGTTCCCCATTGCGAATCGTTTAGTTTCCCGTATCGCATGGGGCGCAACCGGTTCAGCACTTTCTCCTTTCGATCCGGGAAATGTGTCTCGAGCCATTTCTCAAACAACGGCGCGACACCGTACGGAAGACGGACCACTGTATATCCGGCAGCTTTCGCGCCTGCATCAGCGGCGGCCTGGAGAATTGCCGGCATCTCGTGGTCTGTCAGGCCCGGAATGATAGGCGCCACATTCACGCCCACAGGAACTCCCGCCTGCGAAAGTTCGCGAATCGCCGCCAATCTTGCCGACGGTGGGGATGTGCGCGGTTCCATGACCTTGCGCAATTCCGGGTCCAGCGTGGTGATGGACAGCCAGACTTCGGCGGCCTTGTACCGCGCGAGTTCGGAGAACAAATCAACATCGCGAGTCACCAGATGATTCTTGGTGATGATGAAAACCGGGTTCCGGAATTCCACGAGTACCTCGAGGCAGCGGCGCGTCAGTTTCAGTTTAGCCTCGACCGGCTGGTAACAATCCGTTACACCGCTCATGAAAATGACCTGCGGCTGCCACTTTGGCGACATCAGTTCCTGACGCAGCAACTCCGGCGCGTCTTCCTTGATCATGATTTTGCTCTCGAAATCAAGGCCGGCGGAAAAACCGAGGAACTCGTGCGTCGGCCTGGCGTAGCAATAAATGCAGCCATGCTCACAGCCGCGATAGGGATTGAGACTGGCGGTGAAACCTACATCCGGGCTGTCGTTGCGGGCGATGACCGTCTGACTGTTGTCCTTGAAAAATTGTGTCCGCGGTCCTTGCAGACGGCCACCATAATCATCGCCGGGATTCCAATCCGCATCCGGTTCGATCTGGATTTTCTCGAACCGGTTCACCGGATTTTCTCGCGTGCCGCGACCCGACCTCCGTAGCGTTACTGCGGAGGGTGGATGCGCTGACATCAACCGCTCGACCTGCATAGTGGCAGTTTAGCACAAAGGGGCGAAGGCGCGAAGGGAAACGAACTTCCGTAGCCGCCGACGTGAGGAGGCGGACACCTTTCTTCACCATTATCTGCCGCCTTGCGTCGGCTGCTACAATCAAAGCTTGACGATAGGCTTTTCCGGCGGGACACGAACGCATGAGCTTTGAACCCAAGCGCAATTTGCCGCGCTTGGAACGACATTATTATCGGGGCCATGCAGTCATTTTCTGGACCAATACAGTTGAAGCTCGTACCCGAGGATGGCTCACGCCTGCGTTCCATGCCAATTTCCGGGAAATGATGCTCCATGCAGCCATGCGTGAACATCTCCTTTGCCCGGCTTATTGCCTCATGCCGGATCATCTTCATCTGGTCTGGCTGGGACTGCGCCGCGACTCGGACCAATTGAACGCCATGAAATTCCTGCGCGTCTATCTGGAACCCGCGTTGGGGGACGGACGCGAATGGCAACACCAGCCACATGATCATGTCCTGCGCGAGGAAGAACGAAAACGCAACGCCTTTGCCCGTTTCTGTTTTTACACCCTGGCCAATCCCGTCAGAGCCAAGCTGGTGAAGCTGGAACGGGACTGGCCGTTTTTGGGTGCGGTGGTGCCCGGCTGTCCTGAACTGCATCCGCTGGCGGAAGATTTCTGGGAAACGTCCTGGAAACTTTACGTGAGTGAACGCCAAGTAGAACCAACGCCACCACCTATTCCGCCACTCGGTTCGTAAGTCCCCGGGGTCCGCCTCCTCACGTCGGCGGCTACACTCCACTACAATTTCTTCCCCGTCAACCGCTCGTACGCTTCCAGGTACTTCGCGCTCGTTTTGGCGACGACGTCGTCGGGCAATTTCGGGCCGGGCGGGGTCTTGTTCCAATCCAGCGTTTCCAGGTAGTCGCGGACGAATTGTTTGTCGAAGCTGGGCTGGCCGCGGCCGGGCTGATACTGGTCAGCCGGCCAGAACCGCGATGAATCGGGCGTCATCACCTCGTCTATTAAAATCAGTTTCCCGCCGCTCGGCGACGAGGCGTCCCCGCTACGCTCCAAGCCGAATTCGAATTTGGTGTCGGCAATGATGATGCCGCGCTGGCGGGCGTAATCGCGTCCGGCCCGATAAATCTTCAGGCTCAAATCGCGCGCCTGGGTAGCCAGGTCGTTGCCGACGATTTTGCAGGCTTGTTCAAATGAGATGTTTTCGTCGTGGCCGGCCTCGGCCTTGGTGGACGGCGTGAAAATCGGCTCGGGCAGCTCGGCGGATTCTGTCAGACCGGCCGGCAACTTGATGCCGCAGACGGTCTGGGATTGCTTGTATTCCTTCCAACCGGAGCCGGAGAGGTAGCCGCGGACAATGCACTCAATGGCCAGCGGCTTGGCCTTTTTTACTATCATCGAGCGGCGGTGCAAGTCCGCCAGTTGCGTAGGAGGCAGACCGGCTAAAGCCGGGACTCCGAGCGGTTCATTCGCGCGCCGCAACAGATGGTTCGGCACGAGCGATGCAAATTTCTCAAACCAGAAGTGGGAGATTTGCGTGAGTACCTCGCCTTTGCGCGGAATGCCGTTGGGCATGATCACGTCGAAGGCCGAGATGCGGTCGCTGGCGACCAGCAGCAGGGCGTCGCCGAGGTCGAAGATGTCGCGGACCTTGCCGCTGCAGAGTTTTTTGATGCCGGGTAAATCGAGTTGCAGGATTGGTTCGTTTGCCATCCGCGAATTATTAAGTTCAAATTGCAAATTTCAAGGTTCAAAGTCGCCATGGGAGCGCGGACAGCCTGTCTGCGTGGCTGCGTTTACGGAGGGGAATCGCGGACAAGCTGTCCGCGCTCCTTACACTGCGGCGCGCGGGATGAGTTTGACCTGCAACGGAATGCTCGCCTGGGATTTGCCATCCAGCCGGATGTCCACCGAATACAAGCCGGCTGCGGGGAATTGCAGTTGCTGGATGTTTACGACGAAATTGAGGGAGATGAAGTGAGTGTCCTCCGGCAATCTGACGGTCAGGGGTATTTCGATGGGTGGCATGATGGACCGGCCATCGGCGTTGATGAAATTCAGCGCGAGCTTGTGCTGGCCTTCGTCATCGGCGGCAAAGGTGGCCCGCAACGCCACGGCGCATTGCGGCTGCACCGCCGGCATCTGCGACGCGAAAATGGTGTCGAACGCGCCCAGAATGCTGAGTTTGCTGTTGCTGTCCTGGGTCGCGGCGTCACAAAGAACGGCTACTTGAACAATCATGCACCCATACAGACACGAATTTCACGAGATGGCACGAATTTCTTTTCGCGCCAATTCGGACTTGACATACATATAGACTCTATGTATTGTGCTCCTATGATTCGTAAAGAACTGGTTGCGGCCTCGGCGGAACCGCTGATTCTGTCGCTGTTGTCAAAAGGCGAGAGCTACGGCTACGCCATCATTCAGGAGGTCAAGGCCCGCTCCGGCGGCAGGCTGCAATGGACCGACGGGATGCTTTACCCGGTGCTACATCGGATGGAAAGCCGCGGCCTGATCAAGTCACGCTGGGGAGAAGGCGAGACCGGACGCAAGCGGAAGTATTATTCGCTCAAAAGCGACGGCAAAACAGCGATGGCTAAACATCACGAACAATGGTCATTGGTCCACTCCGTTTTGGCCGGCCTGCAAAAGGGACAATATGTTTAGGAACAACTGCGGGTTGATGGTTGAAAGCCGAGAGCCGAAGGAACGTTATGTTTAATATGGAAAAGGCGATTGCAGACTGGCGGCAGGAGATGTTGGCCGCCGGCCTCCAGACCCCCGTGCCACTGGAGGAACTGGATATTCACCTGCGCGAGGAAATCGAGCGACAGATGAAATCAGGTTTGGACGCGCCGGCAGCTTTTGAAATTTCGATCCGGCAAATGGGTGAACCTGAAATGCTCAATAGTGAATTCAAAAAACGTGAAAGGAC